>CALMWD010000381.1 GCA_937873105.1 uncultured Rhodanobacteraceae bacterium | reverse complement strand
CCCGGCAAGTGCGCGAAGCAGCGGCACGGCACGCGCGAGCGCCGCGAGGGCCGGCTCACGCTGACCGCGCGCGAGGTCGACGCCGCCGAGCTCACCAAGCGCGACCGCATAACCGATCGAGCGTTCTCCGTCGGTCTCGCGGCGCCAGTCCAGCACTTGCGCGAAATGCGCACGCGCCGGCTTCAGATCGCCGAGGTTGGACTGGATCTGCGCAAGGTCGCCGACGATATCGGCGGCGAGGCGCGGATCGGCGGCGAAGTCCTGTCCGGCTTGCGCGATGCCCTGCGCCACCAGGTCCGCGGCGGTGCGCGCCTTGGCGCGGGCGCGATCGAGCGGGTCCTGTTCGCGGAACAGCGACAGCGTAAAATCCTTGATCGTCTCCGCGCGCCGCAATTGTGCCTGCGCCGCCACAGCCTGCTGCCGCGCTTCGCGCGCCTGCCACAAGGCGATGGCGAGCGCGACGACGATGCCGGCCAGCGACAACACCCCGAGCGCGACGCCGCCGCGGTGCCGGCGCACGAACTTGCCGACCCGGTAGCCGAGCGTGTCCGGCCGTGCCGAGATCGGACGGCCGTCGAGGAAGCGTTGCAGGTCGTCGGCCAGCGCATGGGCCGACGGATAGCGGCGCTGCGGTTCCGGATGCAAGGCCTTGAGCACGAGGGTGTCGAGATCGCCGGCGAGATCGCGGGCCGTGGTCTGGGTCTGGGCGTCGCGCCGCCCGGACAACAACTGGCTGGGCGCGCTCGGCGGCTGCTCGCCGGTCGCGCGGTCGGCGTATTTCGGCAAGGCGCCGGTCAGCAGTTCGTGCAGGATCACGCCGAGCGCGTAGATGTCGACCGCGGTGCCGACCGGCTCGCCGCGGTGCTGTTCGGGCGCGGCATAGGCCGGCGTCAGCACGCGCACGCCGGCGGCCGTGCGCAGGGCTTCGCCCTCGTCGCCGTCGAGCAGCTTGGCGATGCCGAAGTCGAGCAGCTTGACCGTGCCGTCCGCCTGCACCAGCACGTTCGACGGCTTCAGGTCGCGATGCACCACCAGTTGCCGGTGCGCGGCGTCGACCGCCTCGCAGACCGCGATCACCAGGCGCAGGCGCGCCGCGAGCGGCAGCTTCATGCGCTGCGCGTAGTCGGTCAGCGGTTCGCCGGCGACGAATTCCATGACCAGCCAGGGCGTGCCGTCGCGCTCGCTGCCGCCGTCGATCAGGCGGGCGATGCCGGGATGGTCGAGGCGCGCCAGGATGCGCCGCTCCTGGGCGAAGCGCGCTAGCAGGTCCTCGCTGTCGAGGCCGCGCCGCAGCAGCTTGACCGCGACCGTCTGCTGGAACTCGGCGGTACTGCGTTCGGCGCGGTAGACGTCGCCCATGCCGCCGCGGCCGACGCGTTCGATCAGTCGGTAGGCGCCGACGGTCTGGCCGCTGCGGTCGGCGCCTGCCGCGGTCTCGGCCGCGGCGACCACCGTTGCCATCGGGCCGGTGTGGTCGAGCACGCCGCTGTCGGCATCGGCGTCGAGCAGGGCGCGCACCTCGTCGGCCAGCCAGGCCGATTCGGCCGCCAGTCCGGCCAGCGCCGCCGCGCGGGCGCTCGCGTCGAGTTCCGCGATGCGTTCGAACTCGCGCAGCGCACGGGCACGATCGGCGGGATCAGGCGTCATGCGCGGCCACCTCCAGTTGCCGGTGCAGGAAGGCGCGGGCGGTACGCCAGCGCCGCTTCAGGGTGCGCTCGGAGACGCCGAGCAGGGGCGCGATCTGTTCCAGGGGCAGGCCCGCGAAATAACGCAGCTCGACCAACTGGACCGCCTCGGGATCGATCGCCTCGAGTTCGCCCAGGGCGCGGTCGAGGTCGAGCAGGCGGCCGTCGTCGACGTCCGCGCCGGCGACGTCGAGCATGCCGTCGAGCGCGGTGATGTCCAGGCCGCCGCCGCGCTTCTCGGCCTGCTGGCGACGCAGCCGGTCGATCGCGATCTGGCGCATCGCCCGCGCCGCCACCGCGAAGAAGTGCGCGCGCGAGCTCATCTCAAGCTGGTCCGCGCGCACCAGGCGCAGCCAGCAGTCGTGCACCAGCGAGGTCGTGCGCATCGGCGCGCCGGGCAGGACTTGGCGCGCCGCGATCGCGTGCAGTTCCTGGTAGATGCGCGAGAACACGCGGTCCGCCGCGGCGCGATCGCCTGCGAACGCCTGCCCCAGCCACTCGGTGATGTCGCCCATGGCACCTCCTCGTGCCCGATGCTCGCACATCGTTCGCGCGGATGGGGGCGCAACGCATCACGGTGTCTCGAATCCGTCGCCGAACAAGGCGTCGCTGGGGACGACGCTGGCCGCCCGCGGCGTCACCGCGATCTCCGCGCTGGGCTCGGATTCGACGCCGCGGGCCGAGTAGCTCACCACCACGTAACGACGCGTCTGCCCGAGTCCGGCGGTCGGATCGAGGAAGGCTCGTGTCGCCGTCGCTCCGAGGGCGAAGCGCGCGCCGACGGCGGCCTGCGCATAGATCCGGTAGCCGGCGACGCGGGCGTCGGCTTCGGCCTCGAAGGTCAGCAGCGCGGCCGCCACGCCGGGCTGCACCTCGCTGCGCAAGGCCTGCGGCACCGGCAGGGCGCCAAAGTCGATGCGCGCGGCGTTGTTGTCGCCGTCAAGCTCGTTCCAGGCCGAGCTCTCGGGAACGAGGCGCGCGTACAGCGTGTGCGGCTCGTCTTCGTGGAAACCCGCCGGCACATCGAGCACGACCTGGGCCCGATGGCTGTCGCCGCCGGCAATGGCCGGAAGCGCGACCCGCTTGTCCGGCGCGCCGGCCGATGTCGGCGCATCGAAGCGCAGCTCCAGGTCCAGATTCCCGTCGCGATCGGGATCGAATCCGGCGCCGCGGTTCGCGACCTCGACATCGATCGTGAGCTGGGTGCCGCCCCTGAGATTGCGCGTGGCCGAGGCGATCGACTCGATCGCCGGGTCGATCGCGGCCGGCATGCTCGACAAGCTCAGCCCTTCGTCGACCAGGAGCGTCTTGCCCAGCGCCCGGCCGGAACGGGGATACAACTCGACGTACTTCGCGGCCACCCGGCGCACCGCGGGCTCGATCGCACGCACGCCGACCGCGGCGATCTCGTTGGTGGCCGGATTGCGCGCGGCCGCGAGCTGTATGTGGCCGTCGCCGTCGGCGGTGAGCAGGGACACCCGCGTGCGCGACGATTCGTTGATGCTGCGCAACTGGACGATGTCGCCCGAACCGATCGCCGCACCCGGCGGATCTTCCGGACGCGACAGGGTGCCGTCCGCAGCCATGCCGAAGCGCTGCAGGCGCGCGACGACCGTCGGCGTGCCGGCCTCGTCGAGCACCAGTTTCGGACGCTCGACGTAGATCGCGCGACCGTGCTCGTCCTTCTGCCGGGTCGGGAACTTGGTCACGCAGGGACTGCCCGACGGACACCGCACCGTCGTCGTGTACAGCGCCTGGTGGTTGCCGGCGAAGCCCTGGACGGAATCGGCCACGGTGAAGGCGACCTTGAAGCCGTCGGCGATCGCCTTGATCGAGGGCTGGGCGACGCGACGCACGGCGCTGCCGAGCTGGCCGGTATGGTTGGGGCCGCCGATGTAGCGCCAGGCCAGCGTGCGGCTCTGCGTGTCCTCCATGCTGCCCGCGAGATAACGCACCCAGGCCGCGACCGGCGTGCCACGCACGTAAT
>CALMWD010000380.1 GCA_937873105.1 uncultured Rhodanobacteraceae bacterium | reverse complement strand
CAGCAGGCCGGGCTCGACCACCGGCCGCAGCGCCTCGCGACCGGCATCCAGGCGATAGATGCCGCCGCCGATGCTGTCGCTGGCATAGAGGTCGCTGCCGACCAGCAAGACATCGCCGAGCGCGTGCGGTTGCGTATCGGCGGGCAGGAACCAGGAACGCCGCACCATGCCGCTGCGCGCATCGATCTCGAACAGGCCGCTGCGACCGATGTCCGCGGCCGCGATGCCGGCGGTTTCGGCGAAACCGGCGGAGGCGACCCACAAGGTATCGCCGACCAGGCGCATGCCGAGCGCGCTGAGCAGGCCGCCGCTGCGCGCCGCGACGAAATCGTAGGCGCCGCCGCGATCGTCGACGGCATCGATGCGCGCATGGCGCACGCTGCCCAGCAACCAGCGGCCATGGGCGTCGTCGCGCAGGATCGATTCGGGCACGAAGTCGGCGGGCAGGCCGGAGGCGGCGAAAGCCAGGTCGACGACACCGCGCGCCGCGCCGTTCTGCGCGAATCGCTGCGCGAGCGGCTCGAAGCGTGGATCCGCCTGCAGCGCGGCAAACGCCGGCGATGCGGCGACGTTGAACGCCAGCCCGGTATCGGCGAGCAGCGACAGACTGGCGAACGCCGCATCCGGCAAGGCATTCGCGGCCTGCGCGGCGGCACGCAGGTAGATCACCATCGGCACGTCGGGCGCGAGCGCGTGGGCCGCATCGGCCTCGCGCAGCAGCAGCCCGACATCCTCCCCGCGCGTCGCCGCCTTCAGCGCCGCGTAGCGTTCGCGGAACGAGAGGAGGTCGTCCTGCGCTTCGGACCGTCCACGGGCGAGTTCGACGATCGGCACGCGCGCGCAGGCGATCGAGAGCATGGCAGCCAGAAAGACGATGCGTCGAAACATGATCCATTCCCCTTGAGAGAGCCGCAGTGCATCGCACGGCGATGCTGCCGACATCGGTCAAATGTCATGGATCGGCTGCGACGGATGCGCAGCGGCGTGCCGCCGAACCTCAGCGCCAGCCGCCCGCGGCGAGCGCGGCGATGCCGATGGCGATCAGCGCGAACATGCCGACCACGAACAGGCCGGCCAGCACGAGGATGGCGATGGCCACGCTGCCGAGTTCGTCGCGCTGCAGTTCGGGTTGCGACGTGAAGGCGTGCTTGTCGACGACCAGCGTGTCGCAGATGAAGTCGTGCAGCGCCTGCTTGCGCTCGGTGAAACCGGCCATGATCAGGCCGATGAACAGCAGCAGCGAGCTGAGGATGTAGGCGAAGTAGCGGCCGATGCCGCGCAGGAAACTGATGCGCTCGCCGTCGGAACGCACGACCTTGATGCCCACGGCCATCTTGCCGAGGGTGGCCTGGTTCGACGAGGAATGCATCCAGGCCATGTAGACGAGCGGGATGCCGAGGCTGGCGAGGTAATACAGCACCGACAGCAACACGTTGCTGCCGTCGTTGACCGAAGCCATCGCCTCGATGCCGCCGCCGACCACGAGGAACAGCGGGATCATCAGGATCCACATGATGAAGGTGGTGACGAAGCTGTCGATGATACTGGCCGCAACGCGCTTCCAGAAGCCGGCATAGACGACGTGGTTGCCGGCGACGACGGCGCCGTCGTCGTGCAGGGCGGCGCGCGGCGGCGCATACGGCGAGACCTCGTCCGTCGGCGGCGGCATCGGCGGTGCACCCGCCGCGGTGGCCGCGGGGGGCACGACCTCGTGCATGACCTGCCGCCACGGCGTCCACGCCGCCAGCCCTTCGCGCCAGACCAGGGTCTCCGGGCGCAACACGCCCTGCGCGTGCAGCGCGGCGAGTTCGCCGGTCGGCATCGGTCCCTGGCGTTGGTTCTGGGCGTCGGCGTAGTACCAGTCGGTCATGTCGGGTTCCTTGCGGGTTCGGATCAGGCGTCGGTCAGGGCACGATACAGCAGGTTCTTGGGCGCGCCGCTGATTTCGGCGGCGAGCCGGGCGGCGCGACTGGCCGGCAGTTCGGCGGCCAGGCGTTTCGCGAGTTCGATCGCTTCGCGGCCGCGGCGGGCCTCGACGTCTTCGCGGCAGGCGCCGGCGATCAGCAGCACGAATTCGCCGAGCTGCTGCTCCGGATCGGCGGCTACGCGCGCCTGCAGTTCGGCCAGGGTGCCGCGCAGCACGGTCTCGTGCAGTTTGGTGAGTTCGCGCGCGATCGCGGCACGGCGTTCGCCGCCGAAGACTGCGACGGCGTCGGCCAGCGATTCGACGATGCGGTGCTTGGCCTCGAAGAAGATCAGCGTCTGCGTGGCTTCGGCCAGACCCGCGAAGACCTCGCGGCGCGCGCCCGGTTTCACCGGCAGAAAGCCTTCGAAGCTGAAGCGGTCGCTCGGCAGGCCCGACGCCGACAGCGCGGCGATCGGCGCGCTCGGTCCCGGAATCGGCACCACGCGCACGCCCGCGGCGATGGCCGACTGGACCAGCCGATAGCCGGGGTCGCTGACCAGCGGCGTGCCGGCGTCCGAGATCAACGCGACCTGTTCGCCGCCGAGCATGCGTTCGACCAGCTTGGCCGACGCCTGCGCCTCGTTGTGTTCGTGCAGGGCCACGGCAGGCGCCGATGCCCCGATGGCCGCGAGCAGCGGCGCGCTGTGGCGGGTGTCCTCGCAGGCGATGCGGTCGACGCGCTTGAGCGTGGCGACGGCGCGCGCGGACAGGTCGTCGCGGTGCCCGATCGGCGTCGCGACCACATACAGGCAACCGGCTTCGTGGGGCGCGTGCGACGACATGGCTTCGCTATCATCGCGGCCTTGATCCCGAATTGCGAGCCTGCGCATGTCCCGTCTGCTTTCCGCCTGTGTCGTGTCGAGCGCCTTGTGGCTGGCCGCCTGCCAGACCGCGCCGACGAAGCCGGACGTGGTCCAGGAGACGAGTGCACGCGACCGCATCGAGGCCGGCGACTATCGCGCCGCCGGCGCCGAGTTCGAACGCCTCGCGGCCGCGAACCGCAGCCTGCGCGACTACTACCATCTGCTGGCCGCCGAGGCCTGGCGCGAGGAAGCCGAGCTCGACGACGTCGCGCGTCTGCTCGGCGAGATCCGCCGCAAGCGCCTCGACGCCGAACAGAACCTGCGTGTCGACCTGCTCGAGGCCGAACTGGCCCTGTCGAAGCAACAGGCCGGCCGGGCCGTCGACCTGCTCGCCGTCGAGGATGCGCGCAGTCCGGCGGCGGTCCGCGAGCGCTGGCTGGAACTGCAGGCGCGCGCCTTCGAGGCCGGGGATCGCTATCTCGACGCGGCCCGCACGCGCCTGCGCCTGATCGCGCTGTTGCCCGCGGCCGAACAGCGCGAGGCGCGCGGCGAACTGCTGCAGCTGCTGATCGCGCGCCAGGCCGAGCGCCTGCGTGCCGACCTCGCGCCGCTGGCGGCCGACGACGCGCTGCGGCCATG
>CALMWD010000379.1 GCA_937873105.1 uncultured Rhodanobacteraceae bacterium | reverse complement strand
AATCGTCCAACGCATGCGGATAGGCTTCGCCGCAGAGATACAGGTTCAGCACGCGCGCGTGCAGGACCGGGTCGGCGACGATGTCGCGATGCAGGCGGCGCTTGACCGCGTCGACGAGGTGCAGGACGACCATCAGCGGAGCATGGCGCCGCAGACGCCGAGAAAGAGCAGCACGATCACCGCCAAGCCGACGGCGACGGTGCCGCAACCCGTGAGGAGCGTGTTGCTTCCGGAGTTGTCGGCTCCCTGCTCCTGCCGGCCCCCAGCCTCGGGAAGTTCGTGTGGACGCGGAGGTAGCTCGCGATTCGGTGCCTCCGGCGGCGGTGTCTCGTTCACGGCGTCCCCCTCTCCAGTGACGCGCCGATGATGCCCGAATCACGCCGCGCATACAGCGCCGCGCAACCGGCAATCACCATCGCGAGCGCGAGCCACTGGTACGCGGACCAGCCACCGAAGTCCTTCGGTGTGATGCGCCAGTACTCGGAAACGACGCGGAACACGCCGTAGGCCACCAGGTACAACGCGAACAATCGGCCACGCATGCGTCCCTGGCGGAACAGTACGAGCAACGCGAGACCGCCGAGCAGATGGAACAGCATCTCGATCAGCGGCGCGGGGATCCGCGATACACCGTCAATGCCGACCAGCGACAACGGCCCGTCGGATTCGACGCCCACGCAGCAACCGGCGAGCCAGCACCCGAGCCGCCCGGTGCCAATCGAGAACGGCAACAACATCGCGAAGCGGTCGTTGGGAGGCAGCGGATAGCGCAGCAGGGGCTTCGCGGCTTCGGCCGCCAGGAAGCCAAACAGGAGCGCGCCGACGATCGAACGGCCCGACAACATCAACCCTACCCAATCATCGAAGGGCACCAGTGGCCAGCGCCCATCGCCCATCAACACGGCGAACTTCGCACCCAACAAGGCCGCGACGAGCGTGATCGCCTGCAGGCGCCAGTACTGCCTGCGCTCTCGCGTGCCGTATTGGCCTGCGGGGCGAAAGACCAACAACAACACCAATCCGAGCGCCACCATGCCCGAATAGGCGAGCTGCAGGTCCCATGTCACGGCCAACGCAACGCTCCGATGCCGACCGCAACAGCGATGAACCCGGCGAAACAGGCGTACGCGATGTGGTGCAACCGTCGTTCGCGTGCTTCGAGTGGCGCGTGAAAGCCCCACTCATCGGCGAGCGCTGCACATGCGAACACCGCGAGGGCGGGCAACGCGAGCCACATGCGCACCGTGAACACGCCGAAGACGAAGGCAGTGCCCGTGACGAACAGGGTCCCGTGCAGTGTCTGTTCGACACGTGGTACGCGACGCGTCTTCTCATGCAACCACCCGTCGTACAGGGCCAGCGAGAGATAGGGCAGCAGGCTTGCCACCAACAGGATCTTCTGGCCGGCGGTGGGCATCAGGGCGGGATCGCTCATCGGCTCATGGTAGTCGAAAGCGACGCAGCGCGTTCGGGCCGCCGGGTGCGAAGCACGCGCGCAACAGCAACCAGGTGGGCAGATAGATCGCGACGAAGAGGACGACCAAGTGTCTCGCGGCGTACGGCCAGGGCGCATCGATTGGCGCGGCGGCGCCGGGGGCATGCCATACGTACTGCAGGTTTTCCGCCTGTGGCGCAACGACGATCGCGATAACGAACGCCGCCGTGGCAATCACCGCCTGCAACGCCAGCCCACGACGGTCGAACCCGCGCTTGTTCAAAGTCCAGGCGAGCACGAAAGGCCACGCGAGGTGAAACAGCGAAAGCACGCGTGCGAGCATCGGAATCGAGGGATCCCACATGTAGGCCGTACCGCCGTGCAGGTGTGTGCCGATCGCCAGCCGCGCTCCCGCGTCGATGATCCACAGCGCGAAGATGCCGGGCGCCGCCACCGCCTGGCTCGCAAGCAAGATGGGGCGATCGAACAGGATGCCGGCGGCGGTCAACAGCACGCCAAGGTTGCACAACATCAGGAAGTGCCAAACGCCGTAAGCGTGTGCGTAGACAGGCATATAGATCGCGAGCCAAGCAAGCACGCACCAGCGCAGCACGGGGAAGGCATGCCTCTGCGCTCGGACTGCGGGCGAGGCGATACTCATCTGCGGGGCTTAGCTTCGACATCGCGGCCGCGCAACATCTCGCCCACGCGCGTGGCATTGTGCGGCTCGAAACCCAGATCGCCGTCGAAGCCCGCGGGATTGGTCCAGGTGCCCGCGAGCATGTCCCACAGTGGCAAGTCGCTGTAATTGCGGGCGTGGACGCCGCGCCGATGGTGTTCGCAATGCGCTTCGGGTCGTTGGATGAACCAGCCGAGCCAGCGCGCGGTGCGCGCGTTGAAGTGCTGGAACATGCCGTAGAACGCACCGAGGTACGCGCACAGCAGGGTCGCTACGGGATCGAGGCCGAGGACAGGACGTGTCACCACGAAAAAGAGCACCGCGTTGGCCGCCATCTCCCACGGCGTCTGGTACATCACGCCGGCGACGTCGAGCCGGGCCGGTGCATGGTGGAGTTGATGGACATGTCGCCAAAGGAAGTCGAAGCGGTGATACGCCCCATGCAGCGCTGCATTGCCCAGCGACAGCAGCAGATACCCGACCCCCGTGCCGATCGCGCTGCCCCATCCCGCGCCGTCGAACAGGTGCACGTGCGGCAGCAGGCGTCCCATGGTCGTGGACACCAGCGCATTGATAATGCAAAGCAGCATGAAACAGACCGCGCCCGTCACCTGCCAGCCGCGTTGCTCCGGCCAGGCCCATCCCGTGCGAAGAAAACGCTCGATCGCCACCATCGCCATGTAGGTGAGTGGCACGGCGAGTGCGATCAACATCGGGGCGGAGAATTGCACCATGCAGGCAAGATACAACGACCGGTACCGCAACAGCGGCGAATGACGAAGCTGTAGATATACTGGCCCCGATCTTGCTCGCATCAGTTGCTGCGATCAATGCGCGGTCTGCCCACCGTCGAACATCACGATGACTTTGATTGCGGAAGAACGTCCGCTTCGGCCGAAAGCGGACTGATATGGACCAGCACATCGATCTGCTCGCACCGGCACAGCGATTGCGCTGCACCGGTGCCTGTACTCAGCGTGCGCGTTCCGGGAACGGCGGGCGCTGCGGCTTCGTGGCCGGTTGCGCGTCGAGCGCCTTGAGCGCGACCTCGATGGCGCGGTCGAGCTGCGGATCGCGGCCTTCGGCCACCGCCTTCGGATCCTGCTCGACCTCGATGTCCGGCGCCACGCCCTCGTTCTCGACCTCGAAGCCGCGCTCGGTCCAGATCGCGAGATTGGGCGCGGTCACCTGGCCGCCGTCGACCAGGGCCGGGTAACCGAGGATGCCGACCAGCCCGCCCCAGGTGCGCTTGCCGACGATGGGACCGAGTTCGAAACGACGGAACATCCAGGGCAGCAGGTCGCCGCCGGAGCCGGCGGTTTCGTCGGTGATCATGACCTTGGGCCCGAAGATCGCGCCGCGCGGCGTCGCCAGGTCCTCGCCATAACGCAGTACCCAGCGCGACACGAAGGGTCGACGCAGGGTGTCGATGTAGTAGTCGGCCACCAGGCCGCCGCCGTTGAAGCGCTCGTCGAGGATCAGGCCCTGGCGGTCGGTCTGCGGATAGAAGTAGCGCTTGAAGCTGGCGTGGCCGGACTCGGCGGTGTCGGGCACGTGCACGTAGGCGAGGCGGCCGCCGCTCTTCTCGGTGACGTAACGCAGGTTGCCCTCGACCCAGTCGCGATAACGCAGCGCGTTCTCCGAGTCGATCGGCACCACCACGACGTCGCGGGCGCCGCTGCCGTCCGGGTTCGGTCCCACGCGCAATCGCACCTGGCGGCCGGCGCGGCCTTCGAGCGCGGCGTAGGGACTGCGATCGGCGCGCAGCTCGACGCCGTCGACGGCGAGCAGGAAGTCGCCTTCGTCGACGCGCACGCCGGGCGCCCGCAGCGGCGAGCGCAGTTCCGGATTCCAGTTCAGGCCGCCGAGGATGCGCTTGAAGCGATAGCGGCCCTGTTCGATGGCGAAGTCGGCGCCGAGCAGGCCGACGCCGACCTTGGCCGGCGCGAAGGCGTTGTCGCCGGGCGACAGGAAGCTGTGCCCGACCGCGAGCTCGCTCATCATTTGCCGCAGCACGTCGTCGAGATCGTTGCGCGTCGCCAGGTGCGGCAGGAAGGCGCGGTACTTCTCGCGCATCGCCGGCCAGTCGGCGCCGTGGTAGTTGGTCGCGTAGAAATAATCGCGGTTGATGCGCCAGGCCTCGTCGAGGATCTGCGCCCATTCCGCGCGCGGGTCGATCTCGACGGCGAGCTTGTCGAGCGCGACCTTGCCCTTGCCGGCCGGCAGGCTGTCGGCGACCTCGGCGATGAACCAGTCGCTGCCGACGCGCCAGGCGATGCGCTTGCCATCCTTCGACAGCCGGTATTCGGCCACGCCGGACGCCAGGGTCTTGGTCTCGCGCTTGTCGCGGTGGTAGCGCTTCAGTTCGCCCGCGGGCGATTCGCCCTCGGCCGAGGCCGGGGCGGCCATGTCGATGAAATACACCTCGCCGCTGGCGCCGGCGGCCAGGGCGCGGCGATGGCCGCTGCCGGTCGGCAGGGCGACGATGCGGTCGCCGATGCGTTCGGCGTCGATGCGCACCGTCGGCGTCTTGGGCTCGGCTTCGGACTTCGCCTCGGGCGCGGCGTCGCCGGTGGCGACTTCATCGCTTTGCGGCGCGTTCGCGTCCGGACCGTCGCTGCGCAGCGTGATCGCGTACAGGGCATAGGTCGCGCGCGCGTCGAGATTGATCTGCGAGAACCAGTCGCGGCTCGGGCCGGCGTCGGTCGAGGCGAGCACGTAGAGGAACTCGCCGTTGGCATCGAACACCGGTTCGACCATGTCCGACAGTCCGTCGGTGATGGCGATGCTTTCGTTGCGCGCCACCGACCAGGCGTACACGGCGCGGATCACGCCGGTGCGTTCGACGGTGTAGGCCAGCCAGCGCGAATCCGGCGACCACTGCGCGGTCATGGCGCGGACCGGCGAATAGCTGCGCTCGCTGGCGACCTTGGTCTGCGCGCCGCTGTCGAGATCGATCACCCACAGCGACTGGCTGTTGTCCTGATAGGCGATGCGGCGACCGTCCGGCGCGAACACCGGCTGGTCGTAGAAGCCGGCCCCCCGGAGCGGATAGCGGCGCGGTTCGGTGCGGCCGTCCTGGGCGGCCAGCATCAGCGCGTATTCGCCGCCGGCATCCGAGAACCAGGCGATCTGCCGGCCGTCCGGCGACCACACCGGCCATTGGTCGTGGGCGCCGCTGCTGCGCGTGAGCAGGCGCGGGTCGCCTTTCTCGGCCGGCAGGGTGACGATCTCGCCGCGGTAACTCGCGACCAGGCGCTTGAGGTCGGGCGAGGCATTCACCTGCTTCAGCCACTTCGGGTCGCTGATCCGGCGCGGCCGGGTCTCGATCAGGTCCGAGGCGGCGGACACCGCCAGGCGTCGCGTCGCGCCGTCGCGCGGGTCGTAGCGATGCAGGTAGCCGCCCTGTTCGTAGACGATGCGACCGTCGTCGGTCGCCGAGGGCGTGCGCACCGGGAAGTCGACGTGTCGGGTGACGGCGGCCACGGCGTTCGCGGCGGCGTCGTAGCGGTAGAGATTGAACTCGCCGTCGCGGTCCGAGGCGAAATACAGGGTCTCGCCCAGCCACAGCGGTTCGGTGTCGTTGCTGCCGGTCGCGGGCTTGGGCAGGTCGCGCACCGACAGGTCGGCCAGGTCCAGCAGGCGGATGCGGCTTTGCGCGCCGCCGCGATAGTGTTTCCACTGTGCGAAGCCATCGCGGTTCGGCGTGTACGCGAGCGTCTTCCCGTCCGGCGAGATCGCCGCCCGCGAGCCGCTCGGCACCGGCAGCCGCGTCGACGCGCCGCCCGTCACCGGCAGCGTGCGCAGCGCCCCCAGCCGGGTCGTGAACGGGCCTTCCTGAGACTCGTAGACGATGTCGCCGCCCGGCGCGAAGCCGCGCACCAGGTCGACGCCCGGATGCCAGGTCAGGCGCCGCACTTCGCCGCCGTCGGCGGGCATCACGTAGACATCGACATTGCCGTGGTAGTCGGCGCTGAACGCGAGCCAGCGGCCGTCGGGAGAGAAGCGCGGCCGCTGCTCGGTCCCGGGCGCCTGGGTCAGGCGTCGCGCCGGGCCGCCATCGCGTGCGCTCAGCCAGAGGTCGTTGTCGTAGGTGAAGACCAGGCGGTCGCCGTGCGCCGCCGGTGCGCCGAGCATGCGCGTGTCGGCGCGATCGATGGCATGGACGGTGGAACCGAAGGCCAGGGCCAGCAGGCTGAGGCGCAGGATCGCTGTCATGGTGTCTCCACGAGCTTGGGATGGATGCAGGCCTGAAACGGAAAACGGCCGCGAATCAGGCCGTCGGGTCGGACTCAAGTGTTCGGCACGACCACGATCTTGCCCGAGCGCTCGCCCGCGGCAGCCGCGGCGACCGCATCCTTGATGCGGTCGATGCCGTAGGTCGCGTGCACGCGCGCTTGCAGTTCGCCCGCGGCGATGCGGCGCGCGAGGTCGCCGTACACGGCCATCTGCTGCTGCGGGCTCGCTTTCCGGAACCACAGCGCCAGCCAGAAACCGCGCAGGGTGAGGTCGTGGAACACGAACGAGGCCGGCGAGATCATGCAGGGTTCGCCGCTCATCGCGCCGTAGTTGACCAGGGTGCCGCCTTCCGCGAGACAGCGCGCCAGATGTTCGGTGGCCTGGCCGCCGACGGCATCGATG
>CALMWD010000378.1 GCA_937873105.1 uncultured Rhodanobacteraceae bacterium | reverse complement strand
CGCGAGTCCGACACCGTCGCCCGCCTCGGCGGCGACGAGTTCACGGTCATCCTCGAAGACCTGCGCGAGCCCGACGAGGCCGAGCGGATCGCGCAGAAGATGCTGGCCGCGTTCAGCGCGCCGCTGGAGATCGACGGCCGCCAGGAAGTCGTCATCACGCCCTCGATCGGCATCAGCCTGTACCCCGAACACGGTCAGCTTCCGACCGACCTGCTGAAGCACGCCGACACCGCGATGTACCACGCCAAGGATCGCGGCCGGAACACCTACCAAGTCTACGACGACGCCATGGACACCCAGGTGCGCCTGCGCGCGAACCTGGCGAGCCAGCTGCAACGCGCGATGGAACGCAAGGAACTGTCGCTGGTGTTCCAGCCGAAGATGGCGCTGGGCGAGAACCGCATCACCGGCGCCGAAGCCCTGCTGCGCTGGAACAACGGCACGCTCGGCCCGATCCCGCCCAGCACCTTCATCCCGATCGCCGAGGAAACCGGCCTGATCGTGCCGATCGGCGACTGGGTGCTGCGCGAGGCCTGCCGCCAGATCGGGCTCTGGACCGAGGCCGGGCTCGGCATGCATTCGATCGCGGTCAACGTCTCGGCCCTGCAGCTGTTCCGCGGCGACCTGGTGCGGCGCCTGCGCGAGATCCTGGCCGAGACGCGGGTTCCGGCGCACCGCCTCGAGCTGGAGCTGACCGAGTCGATGCTGATGGCGAACCCGGAGCAGTCGATCAGCACGCTCACCGAGATCAAGGCGCTCGGCGTGCATCTGTCGGTGGACGACTTCGGTACCGGCTATTCCTCGCTCGCCTACCTGAAGCGGCTGCCGATCGACACTCTGAAGATCGACAAGACCTTCGTCGGCGACCTGACCACCGACCCGGACGACGAGGCCATCGTCTCGACGGTGATCATGATGGCGCATTCGCTCGGCCTCGATGTCATCGCCGAGGGCGTGGAGACCAACGACCAGCTGCGCTACCTCGCCGAGCAGAAGTGCGACGAGGTCCAGGGCAACCTGATCAGCGCCCCGCTCGACGCCGAGCGCATCCTCGCCTTCCTGCTCGACCGCCGCGCCCAGGCCGAACGCCGCGGCCGCGAGCGAGCGCCCGGCCCGGCCGCGGACTGACGCGACCGCGGTTGACCCCGCTTTCGGCTTTGCCCTAACGTCGCCGCATGGATGCCTCGCCCACCCGCGAAGAACTCAAGGCCATCGCCGCCCGCGTCGATCAGCTGATCGTGCTGTGCCAGCGCCTCGCCGACGAGAACCGCAGCCTGCGCCAGGCCCAGGAAGCGATGGTCAGCGAACGCGCCAACCTGCTCGCCAAGAACGAACAGGCGCGTTCGCGCGTCGAAGCGATGATCGCGCGCCTGAAGTCCCTGGAGCAGAATCCGTGAGCGAGCCGGTCTCCGTCCACATCCTCGACCGCGAATACCTCGTCGCCTGCCCGCCCGAGGAACGCGACGGCCTGCGCTCCGCCGCCAGCCTGCTCGACGGCCGCCTGCGCGAACTGCGCAATGCCGCGCGCAATGCCACGCCGGAACGCATCGCCGTGCTCGCGGCGCTGAACCTCGCGCACGAACTGTTGCAGTTGCGCACGAAGCAAGGCGCGACCAGCCACGTCGTCGATGCCGAGCTCGCGGCGCTGCGCATCAAGCTGGACGCGGCGCTTGGCAGCCTCCACAATAGCCGCGCACCGTAACTGCCGTGCCGTCGCACGGGCATTTATTGCCTTGTCCCATATACAAACCCCGGGATCGCAGAGTTCGGTCGGTGTGCATGTCCGCTACGTGCGGAAAGCCTGAAGACCGACGCGCCTTCCCACCTGATCCTCGGGATCAAGGGTTTGTCCGTGTGCGGCATCGGCGTTGCGGTGCGCCTTCTTCTTCCGCCGTGACCACGGACTGCACGCATGAGCCACGGTGAACGCGACGAGTTGCGAACGCGCATGCGCGAACGACGCACGGCGCTGCCGCCGGTCGAACGCATCGCGGCCGCGCGCGGCGTCGGCGAGCAGCTCGAAAACCTGCCGGAATTCCTGACCGACCTGCGCATCGGCGCCTACTGGGCGGTACGCGGCGAACTGCCGCTGAGCCACGCCCTGCCGCCGCTGTTCCGGCGCGGCCAGATCGTCTTCCTGCCGGTGCTCGCGGCCGAACGGCGCCTGCGCTTCGCGCCCTGGCTGCCCGGCCAGGACCTGGCCGCAAATCGCTACGGCATCCCCGAACCCGAACAGAACGCCGCAAGCGCGGTCGACCCGCATGCGCTGGATCTGGTCCTGGTGCCGATGCTGGCCTTCGACCGCCGCGGCCATCGCCTCGGTTCCGGCGGCGGCTGGTACGACCGCAGCTTCGCCTTCCTGCAGGACCGTCCGCGCCCGGCGAACACGGTGCTGGTCGGCGTCGGGTACGCCTTCCAGGAAGTGCCGATGCTGCCGGTCGAAGCGCATGACGTGCGCCTCGACTTCATCGTCACCGAACGCGAACTGATCGACTGCAACCCACCGACGCACTGATTCCGCATGAACCACTGGCTCGTCAAATCCGAACCCGACGAATTCTCGATCGACCAGCTCGCGAAGGTGAAGCGCGAGCCCTGGAGCGGCGTGCGCAACTACCAGGCGCGCAACTTCATGCGCGACGGCATGAAGCTCGGCGACGAGGTGTTCTTCTACCATTCGAACTGCGAGACGCCGGGCATCGTCGGCCTCTGCACGGTCGCGAAACTGGCCTATCCCGACCCGACCCAGTTCGATCCGAAGAGCGACTATTACGATCCCGCGAGCCCGCGCGACAACCCGCGCTGGCTCTGCGTCGACGTCGCGTTCAAGCGCAAGCTGAAGCGCACGATCACGCTCGACGAGCTGAAGGTGATGGACGGGCTC
>CALMWD010000377.1 GCA_937873105.1 uncultured Rhodanobacteraceae bacterium | reverse complement strand
CCAGGCGCTGCGACTCGACGTCGTCGTTCGCGGGCCCGCGCGCGCGGACGTCGCTGCGCAGCGCCTCCGGCAAGGCCAGGACCTGGTCCGGCGCCGGCACCGCGCGCGCCGCCAGCGCCGCCGACATCAGCAGCCCGCACAGGAACCATGGACGGAGATCGACGCGCATCGCGCCCGCCAGTGTAATCGTCCGCGGGCGCGCATCACGTGCCGGAAGCCCAACGCGGCCGCGCTTTGCGCTAGGGTCGCGGCTGGACGCGGCGGAGGGATGCATGCACACCGTCTTGCTGGCCGGCGCCACCGGCCTGATCGGCATCGAACTGCTCGGGCGGCTGCTGCGCGACGATGCGTTCGACGGCCGCGTCGTCGCGCCGACGCGGCGCGCGATCGGACTGAAGCACCCGAAGCTGCTGAACCCGGTGATCGACGCGATGCAGGTCGGCGACCTCGACCTGCGCGAGAAGTTCGTCCAGATCGGCGTCGACGCGATCGACACCTACGCGAGTTGCCTGGGTTCGACGATGCGCAAGGCCGGCAGTCGCGAGGCCTTCCATCGCATCGACCACGGCCTGGTGCTGCGCTGGGCCCGCATCGCGCGGTCGCTCGGGGCGCGCCAGGCCTTGCTGGTGTCCTCGGTCGGCGCCGACCCGAGTTCGCGCGCGGTCTACCTGCACGTGAAGGGCGAGGTCGAGCGCGACCTTGCCGGGCTCGACTATCCGCGCGTCGACATCCTGCGCCCCGGCCAGTTGCTCGGCGACCGCGAGGAGTCGCGCCCGCTCGAACGCCTGGCCCAGCTCGCGGCGCGTTTCTACAGTCCCTGGCTCAAGGGCGAGCTGTCGCGTTACCGCGGCATCGAGGCCGGGACCGTGGCGGCGGCGATGGCGACCCTGATCCGCGAACACGGCGCCGCCGGGCACCACGTCCACCATCACGACGAGATGCGGGCGCTGGCCGCCTCGCGCTAGATTGCGCGCATTCGCGAAGGGGCATCGCCATGGTCGACCGTTACACCGAAGTCACCCGCAAGGGTTGGGGCAAGCGTCTCGGGCAATCCTTGTCGGGGGCGCTGATCGGCGGCCTGCTGTTCCTGGGGTCGTTCGTGCTGCTGTGGTGGAACGAGGGCCGCGCCATCGGCGAGGCGCGGGCGCTGGAAGAGGGCGCGGGCGCGGTCGTCGACGTCGGCATCGACGCGGTCGATCCGAAGTTCGACGGCCGGCTGCTGCACGTGACCGGCGCCGTCGACGCGCGTCCGGAAGCCCGCGACCCGGCCACCGGCATCGCCGTCGATGCGCTGAAGCTGCGTCGCGTGGTCGAGATGTACCAGTGGGTCGAGAAGCGCAGCAGCAAGGAAGAGAAGAAGCTCGGCGGCGGCAGCGAAACCGTCACCGTCTACGAATACGCGCAGGAATGGAACGACGACCCGATCGATTCCAGCGGCTTCAAGAAGTCCGAGACGCACGCCAATCCGAGCGACTGGCCGCTGCGTTCGGACAGCTTCGCGGCCGGCGAAGTGAAACTCGGCGCCTTCGTGCTGGCGCAGCCGGTGCGCGACGCGCTCGGACGCTGGCAGGACCTGCCGGCGCAGATCGCCGCGCAATTGCCGGAACAGTTCGGCGAGTTCCGCCGCGTCGCGAACGGCCGGCTGTATCGCGGTGCCGATCCCGAGCGTCCGCAGGTCGGCGACCTGCGCGTGCGCTACGAGTACCAGCCGGAGGCGACGTATTCGATCATCGCGAAGCAGAGCGGCGGCATGCTCGACCGCTACGTCGCCTCGAACGGCCGCGAGGTGCTGCTGGTCGAAGACGGCTCGGTGCCGGCGGCCAGGATGTTCGAGGGCGCGCAGTCGCGCAACAGCCTGATCACCTGGCTGGTTCGGCTCGGCGGCACGGTCCTGATGTGGGTCGGCCTGTCGATGGTGTTCGCGCCGATCAGCCGCGTGCTCGACGTGCTGCCGATGCTCGGCACCATCGGCAGCTGGGGCATCGGCCTGGTCACCGGCCTGGTCTCGCTGCTGCTGTCGCTGACCACGATCGGCATCGCCTGGGTGTTCTACCGGCCCCTGCTCGGCGGCGCCATCATCCTCGGCGTGGTCGTGCTGTTCTTCTGGTCGCGCAGCGGGCGCAAGGCCGCACCGGCCGCAACACCCGTCACGCCGCCGAGCGCGCCGCCACCACCGCCCGCCCCGTAGGAGCGCCGCGCACGGCGCGATCAACGCTCGCGACAGGATTTGGTCGCGGCGTGCACGGCGCTCCTACGTCGGGCGTTGTGATGCGACCCAGCGCTGCAGTTCCGGCAAGGGCAGGGGCGTGCTGATCAGGAAGCCCTGCACGTAGTCGCAGTGATGGCCCTGCAGCCACTGCAGGTCCTCGCGATCCTCGACGCCTTCGGCGACCAGGTTCAGGCCGAGATTGTGCCCGAGCGCGATCACCGAACGGCAGATCGCCGCCGAATCCTCGTCCTCGGCGACGCCGCGCACGAAGCTCTTGTCGATCTTCAGTTTCTGCACCGGGAAGCGCTTGAGGTAGGACAGCGAGGAATAGCCGGTGCCGAAATCGTCGACGGCCAGGCCGAGGCCGAGGCCGCGCAGCCGGTCCATGATCGCGATGGCGTCGTCGAGATCGTGCATCAGCACGGTCTCGGTCAGTTCCAGCTCGACGCGCGCAGGCGCCACGCCGTGCGTCGCCAGGGCCGCCTGCAGGCGTTCGACCAGGGCCGGATCGCGGAACTGCGCCAGCGACAGGTTGATGGCGAGGCGCACCGGCGGCAGGCCGGCGGCGTCCCACTGCGCCAGGTCGGCGATGGCGCGGGTCAGGATCCAGTGCCCGAGCGCGACGATTAGCCCGCTCTGTTCGGCCAGCGGCACGAAGCGTTCCGGCGTGACCAGGCCGAGGGTCGGGTGGCGCCAGCGCACCAGCGCCTCGACGCCGTGCAGGTCGCCGCCGCGCGCACCCAGCACCGGCTGGTAGTGCAGCTCGAACTGCTGCTGCGCCAGCGCCTGCGCGAGCTGGTCGAGCATGGCCTTGCGTTCGACCAGTTCCGCATGCAGGCGGTCGGTGAAGAAGCGGAAGGTGTTCCGGCCTTCCGACTTGGCGTGGTACATCGCGAGGTCGGCCTTGCGCAGCAGCTGTTCGGCCTGGCGGTCGTCGGCTGGGCACAGGGTGATGCCGATGCTGACGCCGACCTGCAGCCGGTGCGGTCCGATGACGTATTCCTCGCCGATGCGGTCGATGATGCGCTGCGCCATCCAGGCCGCTTCGCCGGCGTCGAGCAGGTTCGGCATCAGCATCGCGAACTCGTCGCCGCCGAGACGGGCGACGGTGTCGCCCGGGCGCATGCAATCCTGCAGGCGTTCGGCCACGGCGCGCAGCAGGGTGTCGCCGACGCTGTGGCCGAGGCTGTCGTTGGCGACCTTGAAATGGTCGAGGTCGAGAAAGAGCAGGGCCATCGCGCTCGATTCGAGCAGGCAACGCTCGACCGCGCGCTTCAGGCGGTCGTTGAACAGGGTGCGGTTCGGCAGGCCGGTCAGGGTGTCGTGCGTGGCCAGCATGCGCACGCGTTCCTCGGCGCGCTGGCGTTCGGTGACGTCGCGGACCTGGACGTTGTAGAGACCGTGGCTCGGCCCGCGCCAGTAGCTGACCGAGACCTCGGCCGGGAAGGCCTGGCCGTCGCGGCGCTGCGCGCTCAGTTCGAGCACGCGGCCGGCGGCGCGGCTGGCGCCGTGGCCGTCGCTTTCGCCGAAGCTCTCGCTGCGCGGATCCCAGGGCATCAGGCGACGGAATTCGCTGCCCAGCAGTTCCGATTCGGTGGCGCCGAACATCTGCTCGGCGGCACGATTGGCGCTGGTGATGCGACCGGCGTCGTCGATCTGGATCAGGGCGTCGTGCGCGAGCTCGGTGACGGCGCGGAACTGTTCGGCCGAGGCGTGCAGGTCGGCATGGTTCTCGGCGATCTGTTCGGCATACCGGTTGAAGGTCCGTGCGAGCTGGGCGAGCTCGTCGCGGCCGCGGTCGTCGATGCGGCCGGGCACCACCGAATGCGCGGTCGCGGCCAGCTGTTCGGTGATGCGCTGGATCGGCTGGACCAGGGTGCGGCGCAGCAGCCAGCCCGCGATCAGGACCACGACGACGACGGCCGAGCCCAGGGCCCAGGCGACGCGCGTCATCACCGACATCACCGCCTCGTGCACCAGCCGCGAAGGCTGCACCAGCACCAGCTGCCAGTGTGCGCCCGGCAGGCGCAGGGCGGTGACCAGTCCGGCTTCGCGCAGGAAGGGATCGCGCGGCAAGGTGGTTTGCCGCACCTGGGTGTTGCCGTCGTCAGCGTCGAGCAGCTGCGCGGCGATGCGGTCGGCCTCGCCGCGGTCGATGCTGGCGGTCGCCGCGTTGATCTGTTCCGCGAGCGCGTCCTGGTGCGGATCGCGCGGGCCGTCCAGCGGCCGTTGCAGGAAGTCGGCGAGGGCGCCGAAATCGGCATGATGGGCAGCGAAGTCGGCGATGCCGAAGACCTTGCCGGTCGGCGCCGAAGCGTCGCCGACTGCCAACGGTACCCGCCGCATCGGCGGCACGGTGATGAACACGCCGTTGCGATCGATCGCGAAGGCGTATCCCTTCAACGCTTCGCCACGCCGACCGAGGAAACCCTGCAGGCCCGACAGCTTCAGGTCGACCGTGCTGACACCGAAGAAGCGGCCGTCGACGCGCATCGCTGCGCTGCAGGTCACCATCTTCTCGCCGCTGTAGGGATCCTGATAGGAGCGCGACCAGTAGCAGCGACCGTCGCGCTGGTGCCGCGCCGGAACGTACCATTCCTCGCCGTGGTAGCCGGGACCGTCCGGCGCGTTGTAGTCGTCGAAGTAGCGCAGCGCGCCGCTGGCATCGCGGCCCCAGAAGAAGCTGCGCCGCGCCACGCCGGGCGCGAAGGCCTCGGGCTCCGGCCACAGCCCGCCGCCGGCGATCAGGTCGGTGCGGCCGTCGAGGTCGAGCACGCCCGGCACCACCGCCTGCCACAACGCGGCATCACGCGGCAGGCGTTCGCCGAGGTTGGCCAGCGCCACCGCCAGGCCTTCGGCCAGGGCCAGTTCGCGGCCCATGTCGCTGGCCAGGCGTTGCGCCGCGGCGTTGGCCGCGGCATGTTCGCGCGCCGTCAGCAGTTCGTAGCCGCGCAGGTAGAAGACCACGAGCACCGCCGCCAGCATCATCGCCAGCGCCAGCAGCAATCCGACCAACAGCTTCGCCCTCAGGCTGTGCCGGAATGGCACTTCCCGTCGCTCCGAACCGTGCATCCTGCCGTCCTTCGCCTTGCGCCCCGAAGCCCGACGCTCGCATGCAGCCTCGCAAAACGCAACGGTACGAAACGACAGCTGGCCTATTCGAAGCCGTCCGCGTAGACCAGGGCCAGCGGCACGCCGACCACGCTGGCCCAGCCCGAGGCGCCGCCGACGCCGGTGTCCGGGCCGCTGATGTCGCGGCTCGGCGCGACATTGCCGCTGGCGCCGCGGGCGAAGCCGAGCACGTGCGTCGTCGCGCTGTTGAAGGTCCCGCTGGCGACCAGCAGTTCGTCGCGGAAGGCGTAGTAGTCCAGGCCCGCGGCGTTGACCATCTGCGTCTGGTCGCCGCCGATGACGCGCAGCGGCGCGACGTCGCCGTCCGCGCCGACCGGGAACACGACGATGCGGCTGCGGCTGTCGGCGTCGGTGACCAGCACGAACAGTTCGCCGCGCGCCGCGTCCACGGCGAGGGCGTTCACGTAGCTGCCGAGCTGGGTCTGGGCGCCGCCGATGCGCCGCGACGGCAGCGGCGCGCCGTTGATGGCGCGCGGGAAGACCAGCACCTCGCCGCGGGCGAGGCCGCCGCCGAGATCCTCGTAGTCGCCGACCGCGATCTCGTCGCTGCCGGGCAGGTAGGCCAGGCCGCTGGCGTTGTTGATCACCATCGGCGCAAAGCTGGTCATGCGCAGCGGCGCGGTACTGCCGGTCGCGGTGCGCGCGAAGGCCAGGACGAAGTTGCTGCTCAGCGCGATGTATTCGTCCTGCCCGGCCACGCGCACCACGTTGCGCGGCTGGCCCATCTGCGGGCTCGAGAACGCGCGCAGCGGCGCCACGTCGCCGCGCGCATCGGCCGGGAACACGTGGATCTTCTGGCCGAAGAAGTCGGCGACCAGGACCGTCTTCTCGCCCGGGTCGTAGACCATGGCCGAGGCGTCGAGCAGGCCGCTGTGGGTCGGGCCGCCGAGCAGGGACAGCGGCTCGGTGTTGCCGTTCATCGCGTCGCCGAAGATCGAGACGCTGCGGAAGCGGTCGCAGCCGGCCTCGCAGTACTTGCCGGCGAGCACGTCGGCATTTGCCGTGGCGGCCGCGAGGGCGGTGGTCAGGACGAGCGCGGTGCGGAGCAGGGGACGGATCATGGCGGCGGACCGGGTGGCAGCGGAGGTGCCGACCCGATACGCAGAAGCGCCCCGAGACTCGTCAGCGGCGTCGCAACGGCGACCGGCGCGCCTTCGTCGCCTGCTCGAAGGCGTAGCCGAGGCCGAGCAGTCGGGCTTCCGAATACGGCAGGCCGATGAAGCTGAAGCCGACCGGCAGGTGGCGCACGAAGCCCATCGGCACGGTCAGGTGCGGATAACCCGCGACCGCCGCCAGCGAGGTGTTGCCGCCGCTGTACTGGTCGCCGTTGATGGTGTCGATCAGCCAGGCCGGGCCGCCGCTCGGGCCGACCAGCGCATCGAGGCGATGGGTCGCGAAGGCCGCGTCCAGGCCCTGGGTGCGGGTCAGTTCGTGGTTCTTGGCGAGGGCGTCTCGGTAGGCCGGGTCCGACAGCGGGCCCTTGGTCTCGGCGCCCTCGAACCATTCCTGGCCGAAGAACGGCATCTCCAGCGTGGCGCGGGCGCGGTTGAACTCGATCAGCTGCGCCAGCGTGCGCGCCGGCGCCGGGGCCGGCAGGCGCGACAGGTAGGCGTTGAGGTCGGCCTTCAGTTCGTAGCTCAGCACCTCGAACTCGCTCTCGTCGAACTGGCCGAGGGTGTCGATCTTCACTTCGTCGATGACCTCGGCGCCGAGGTCCTTGAGCGCGCGGATCGCCGCCTCGGCGAGCCGGTCGACCTCGGGATGGAAACCGAACAGGCCGCGGGCGACGCCGATGCGCGCGCCCTGCGCGGCACGCGCCTTCAGCGCGCCCAGGTAGTCGCGGTCGAAGCCGGCGGCGGGCGGCGCGATCGTGCCGGGTTCGCGGTTCGGCTGCACGATCGCGGCGAGCAGGGCGGCGGCATCGGCGACGCTGCGCGTCATCGGGCCGGCGGTGTCCTGCGAATGCGCGATCGGGATGATGCCGGTCCGCGGCACCAGGCCCAGCGTCGGCTTCAGCCCGACCAGGCCGTTGGCGTTCGAGGGCGAGATGATCGAGCCGTCGGTCTCGGTGCCGATGCCGAGCGCGGCGAATTCCATCGCCATCGCCGCGCCGGTGCCGGAACTGGAACCGCTCGGCGAGCGGGTGCGGTCGTAGGGGTTCACGGTCTGGCCGCCGCGCGCGCTCCAGCCGCTGGTCGAACGCGTCGAGCGTGCATTCGCCCATTCGCTGAGGTTGGTCTTGCCGAGAATGACCGCGCCCGCCGCACGCAGGCTGGCGGCCAGCGGCGAATCCACCGGCGCGCGCCAGTCCGACAGCGCCAGCGAGCCCGCGGTGGTGTGCATGCGGTCGCCGGTGTCGATGTTGTCCTTGATCAGCACGGGCAGGCCATGCAGCGGGCCGCGGACCTTGCCGGCCTTGCGCTCGGCGTCGAGTTCGGCGGCGATGGCCTCGGCGTCCGGATTCAGTTCGATCACCGCATTCACGCTGCGCGCGTCGTGCGCCTGGATGCGTTCGAGGTAGGCGCGGGTCAGCCCGAGTGCCGTGTAGTGGCCGTTCTGCAGCCCCAGCGCCAGCGCCTCGCGGTCCTTCCCGGCGAGCTCAAAGTCACCCATGCGGTGATGCTCGCCGTGGCTGGCTTCAGCCGAGGCCGGCAAGGCGGAAGCAGCCGCCAGCGCGGCGGTTCCGGCAATGAAATCGCGACGACGCGGGTCGTGGTTCTGGCTCATGGCGGGCTCCTGTGGCAGAGCGCCGATCATCGCATCAGCGACTTCTGCGTCAATCGCTCAGAGTCGATACGGGACAAGGACCACGGGGTCCGTTCCGCCGGCCTGAAAGTCGCGCGTGTTGCGCGTCACCAGTACCCGGTCGTGCCGGATCGCGACTGCGGCCTGCAGCGCGTCGGGCAGCTTCCAGCGTTGGGTGCGCCGCAGCGTCGCCGCGAGGTCGGCGATGTCGACCGTGATCGGCAGGGCAGGAAAGGAGTTCAGCAGTGCCAGGACCGCATCGGCATGGTCGTCGCTGCAGCCGGCAAGAACTTCGGCGCGCGTGACCACCGACAGCGTCGCAGCCGTTCCGTGTTCGCGCAGGAATGCGGTGGCCGACTCGATGCCGTTCAGGTGGTCGATGACGATCACCGAGTCGATCAGGTACTTCAACGCGAATCGCTCCATTCGTCGCGCATGCGTTGCTGCCACGCGAGCCCATCACCTTCGCGCCACAACCCGCGGGTGTCGTCCAGGGCCGTGCCCAGGGATGGCTGGGCTCGGGCCTGCTCGCGCGTGCGAAAACTGCGCACCGCCTGGCGCACGAGTTCGGTCATGGGTATCCGGCGTTTCCTGGCCTCGCGGTCGAGCCACGCCTTGTCGGATTCGTCGAGGTTGACCAGTGTCTTGGGCATGCCTGGCAAGATATCACAATACTTTCGAGTAGATATCCATTGCCCGGTCTCCGATGCTGCGCGTCATTCGCTCGCATCCAGCGCCTTCGGGTCGACGCCGAGGTCCTTGAGCTTGCGGTAGAGATGGGTGCGTTCCATGCCGGAGATCTGCGCCAGGCGCGAGACCGAGCCGCGGCAATGCTTGAGCTGGCGCATCAGGTAGGTGCGTTCGAAGCGGTCGCGGGCATCACGCAGGGGCAGCGACAGGTCGAGCAGGAAGTCGCCGGCCGGCTTGGCCGGGTTCGGCGCGATGATGCCGAGCGCGGCCTCGACCTCGTCGAGGTCGATCTCGCCGTCGCCGCCGATGATCAGCAGGCGTTGCACCAGGTTGCGCAGTTCGCGCAGGTTGCCGGGCCAGGCATGGCGGCGCAGGCGTTCGAGCGCGGCCGGGTGGAGCGTGCGCGGCGGCAGGCTGTCGCGCACGGCGGTCTGTTCGAGGTGTGCGCCGAGCAGGGCGGCGATGTCCTCGGGGCGTTCGCGCAAAGCCGGCACGTGCACGGTCAGCACGTTGAGCTGGAAGTACAGGTCCTCGCGCAGGGTGCCGGCCTGCAGGTCGTGTTCGAGCGGACGCGTGCTCGACGCCACCACGCGCGCCAGGAACGGGCGCGGCTTCTGGCCGCCCTCGGGCACGTACTGGCGCGCGGCGATGGCCGAGGCCAGGCGCGCCTGCGTGGTGGCGTCGAGATGGGCGACGTCGTCGACGTACAAGGTGCCGTTCGCGGCCTGGGCGATGGCGCCGGCTTCTTCGCCGTGCGCGGTGTCGCGCCCGAACAGGGCGCCGATGCCGCGTTCGCCGGCCATGGTCGCGGCCGCGAAATGCACGAAGGGCGCGGCCGCGCGCGGGCCGTGGCCGTGCACGTAGCGCGCCAGCGCCTCCTTGCCGGTGCCGGTCTCGCCGCGGATCAGCAGCGGCGCATCGACATGGGCGGCGCGTTCGAGCTGGGTGCGCAGGATCTGCATCGCGGTGCTGCCGCCGATCGGCGGCGGCGGCGCCACGCGCGCGCGCAGGCCCTGGTTCTCGCGCTTGAGCGCGGCGTGTTCGAAGCCGCGTTGCACGGTGGCGAGCAGCTTGGCCAGCGACACCGGTTTTTCGAGGAAATCGTAGGCGCCGAGCTTGAGCGCGCTGACCGCGGTTTCGATGGTGCCGTGGCCGGAGATCATCACCACCGGCGCGCCCAGGCCGCCCTGTTCCTGCCACTCCTGCAGCAGCGCGACGCCGTCGCCGTCCGGCAGCCAGACGTCGAGCAGGACCAGGTCGGGCTTGAACGCCGGCAGGGCCAGGCGCGCCGCGGCGACGCTGTCGGCGGTCTCGACCTGATGGCCCTCGTCGAGCAGGATGTCGCCGATCAGTTGGCGGATGTCCGGTTCGTCGTCGACGACGAGCACGCGATTCTGGTTCATGCGGACCTCGTGAAGCGGCCCCGAGCATAGCGAAGCGAAACCGCCGGCGGCCACGGCGTCCGCGCTTCGCCATCGATTTTTGCGCGGCGCGGCGGCCACGGCTGGCACAATCGGCTTCTTTGTCGACGGAAGCGCACATGGAGCTCGTCCAGATCCTCGTCCTCGCGCTGGTGCAGGCGCTCACCGAATTCCTGCCGGTGTCGAGTTCCGGCCACCTCGGCCTGATCGGCTTCCTGTTCGGCTGGGACTACCAGGGCGTCACCTTCGACCTGGCCCTGCATTTCGGCACGCTGCTGGCGGTGCTCGCGTATTACCGCCGCGACCTGACCACGATCGCCGTCGCGCTGCTCACCCGCGACCGCAGCGAACACGGCCGCGCCCAGCACCGCCTCGGCTTCGGCCTGGCGCTCGGCATCCTCCCGGCGGTGATCGTCGGCCTGGCCATGGGCGAGGAGACCGCGAACGCGCTGCGCGTGCCGACCCTGATCGCGGTGAACCTGATCGCCTTCGGCATCCTGCTCGGCTTCGCCGACCGCGCCGGCAGCCGCGACCGCGGCATCCTCGACCTGTCGATCAAGGAAGCGCTGCTGATCGGCGCGGCCCAGGCCCTGGCCCTGATCCCGGGCACGTCGCGTTCCGGCGTGACCATGACTGCCGGCCTGTTCCTCGGCCTCGACCGGCACGAGGCGGCGCGCTACAGCTTCCTGATGGGCGTGCCGGTCACGGCCGCCGCCTGCGCCCACGGCGCGCTCGAGCTGTACAAGAGCGGCGAAAGCTTCGCCTGGGCCGATTTCGCGATCGGCGCCGCCGTCGCCGCGGTCGCGGGCGTGGCCTGCATCCACTTCCTGCTGCACTTCCTGCGCCGCCTCGGCCTGATGCCCTTCGTCTGGTACCGCATCGCGCTCGGCCTGTTCGTGCTCGGCCTCGTCTACCTGCGTTGACGAGCCAAACGCCGGCCGCCGAATGCCGAACGTAGGTCGGATCAAGCGAAGCGGATCCGACGTGGGTTTGAGATCGCGTCGTGGCCATTGGCCGTTGTCGGATCCCTCGCTGCGCTCGTTGATCCGACCTACATTCCGGGGCGGCCTACATTCGGGGCGTTGATTCGACCTACATTCCGTCTGGTCGATCGAGGAGGAACGCGAGCTTCTTCGATTTCGGGAGCTGGCGGATGGCGTGTTCGGCCTTCGCCGCGGCGCTGCGGTCCGGATACGTGCGCGTGCCGAGCAGGCGCAGCGGCGGGTGCGCGCGCGTGAACCTGGCGCCGCGGCCGGCCGCGTGCATCGCATAACGTCGTTCGATGTCGTTGGTGATGCCGGCGTACCAGGCGCCGTTGCGGCACTCGATCAGGTACAGGCACCAGGGCTTCGCTTCCGGGCTCATGGCGTCTTCTCGGTCGGGCGGCTACTTTAGGGCGTTGTCGTCCACTGGAGCATCGCCATGAAATCACGTGCCGCCGTCGCGTTCGAGGCCGGGAAGCCGTTGCAGATCGTCGAGATCGACGTCGCGCCGCCGAAGCGGGGCGAGGTGCTGGTGAAGATCACCCACACCGGCGTCTGCCACACCGATGCGTTCACGTTGAGCGGCGACGATCCGGAAGGCCTGTTCCCGGTCGTGCTCGGGCACGAAGGCGCGGGCATCGTGGTCGAGGTCGGCGAGGGCGTGACCAGCGTGAAGCCGGGCGACCACGTGATCCCGCTGTACACCGCCGAATGCGGCGAATGCCTGTTCTGCCAATCCGGCAAGACCAATCTCTGCGTCGCCGTGCGCGCGACGCAGGGCAAGGGCGTGATGCCGGACGGCACCTCGCGCTTCTCGTACCAAGGGCAGCCGCTGTATCACTACATGGGCTGCAGCACCTTCAGCGAATACACGGTGGTCGCCGAAGTGTCGCTGGCGAAGATCCATCCCGAAGCCCGGCCCGAACACGTCTGCCTGCTCGGCTGCGGCGTCACCACCGGCATCGGCGCGGTACACAACACCGCCAAGGTGCAGCCGGGCGATTCGGTCGCGGTGTTCGGTCTCGGCGGCATCGGCCTCGCGGTCGTGCAGGGCGCGCGCCAGGCCAAGGCCGGGCGCATCATCGCCATCGACACCAATCCGTCGAAGTTCGAACTCGCGAAACAGATGGGCGCGACCGATTGCGTCAACCCGAAGGACCACGAGAAGCCCATCCAGCAGGTGATCGTCGAGATGACCGGCTGGGGCGTCGATCATTCCTTCGAGTGCATCGGCAACGTGCAGGTGATGCGCGCCGCACTCGAATGCGCGAATCGCGGCTGGGGCCAGTCGGTCATCATCGGCGTCGCCGGCGCCGGCCAGGAGATCTCGACGCGTCCGTTCCA
>CALMWD010000376.1 GCA_937873105.1 uncultured Rhodanobacteraceae bacterium | reverse complement strand
GCAGTATCCCCGATCCCCTTCTTCCGCATGCAGTCCGAACGCTGGCAACGCATCCGCACCCTGTTCGAACGCGCCGTCGAGCTCGACGCCGGGGCGCGCGCGGCCTTCCTGCAGGCCGAATGCGGCGACGATGCCGGGCTGCGCGCCGAGGTCGAGAGCCTGATCGCAGCCGACGCGCAGTCGATCGACGGCCAGACCTCGATCGGCGCGGCGGCCCCGGACCTGCTGCAGTCGCTGGATCGCGACGCAGAGGACGCGCAACGCGATGCCTGGCAGGGTCGACGCGTCGGCGCCTGGAAGCTGCTGCGCGAAATCGGCCGCGGCGGCATGGGCGCGGTCTGGCTGGCCGAACGCGACGACGGCGCCTACCTGCAGCAGGCCGCGGTCAAGCTGATGCGGCCGGGCTGGCGCGACGACGAACTGCTGCGCCGCTTCCGCGCCGAGCGCCAGATCCTGGCCGCGCTGAACCATCCGAACATCGCGCGCCTGCTCGACGGCGGCATGGTCGAGGAATCGCCCTTCCTGGTGCTGGAGTACGTCGACGGCGAGCCGATCCAGCGCTGGTGCGAGCAGCAGCGGCTCGATCTCGACGCGCGCCTGCGCCTGATGCTGACGGTCTGCGACGCGGTGACGCACGCGCATCGCCGCCTGGTCGTGCACCGCGACCTGAAGCCGTCCAACATCCTGGTCGATCGCGAGGGCCGGGTGAAGCTGCTCGACTTCGGCATCGCCAAGCTGCTCGAGGGCGACGGCGGCCGCGACGTGTCCGCGATCCGCATGTTCACGCCCGACTACGCGGCGCCGGAACAGGTGCGCGGCGAGGTGGCGACCACCGGCGTCGACGTGTACGCGCTCGGCCTGCTGCTCTACGAACTGCTGACCGGGCGCCGGCCTTACGGACACACCGCCTCGACGCCGGCCGCCTACGAACAGGCGATCCTGACCCAGGAACCGGAAGCGCCCTCGCGCGCATTGACCCAGGCGGCGCCGAGCGCGATCGCGCATGTCGGCGCGCTCGATGCAAACGCCCTGCGCCGGCGTCTGCGCGGCGACCTCGACGCCATCGTGCTGAAGGCCCTGCGCAAGCGGCCCGAGGACCGCTACGCCTCGGTCGAGGCCCTGGCCGACGACCTGCGCCGCCATCTCGCGAAACAGCCGGTCGCGGCCCGGCGCGGCCGCTGGCGTTACCGCGCGACGCGATTCCTGCAGCGCCATGCGCTCGCGACCGCGCTCGCCGCGCTCGCCCTGCTCTCGCTCGTCGGCGGACTGGCCACCGCGCTGTGGCAGGCGGAACAGGCCCGCCTCGAGCGCGATCTGGCGCGGCGCGAGGCGCTGAAGTCCTCACGCGCCCTCGAGTTCCTGACCTCGGTGTTCGAGTTCGCCGATCCGAACGCGAATCTCGGCCGCGACGTCGGCGCCGTCGAACTGCTGCAACGCGGCGCCGACACCCTGCCCCTGCGCCTCGACGACGAGCCGGAAGTGCGGGCCGCGCTGTTCGACGCCCACAGCGCTGCCAACCTCGGGCTCGGCGAAGCGCAGGCCGCGCACGACCTTTACGCGCAGTCGCTGGAAGCGGCCCGCCGCAGTGGCGATCCGGTGGCCATCGCCCGGGCGCTGATCGCCCTGGGCGGCGCGAAGACACGCCTTGGCGACCTCGTCGCATCCGAACAACTCGCGCAGGAAGCCGCCGCACTCGCGCTGCCCGACGATGCACGCGGCGAGGCCGTGCGCGCGCAGATCGAGTTGCGGCGCGCGAACCAGGCGCTGGGGCGCTCGCGGTACGAGGTCGCCGAACCCCTGTTCCGCAGCGCCATGGCCCGCTTCGAGCGACTGCACGGCCATCCCGACCCGGAGGCGGCAATCCCGTTCTCGTCGCTGCTGCATGCCACCGGCCGCGCCGGCGAGGCCGAGGGCGTGTTGCGCGCGGCATTGGCCCAGGTCGAGCGAGAAACGCCGCCGGCTCATCCCGCGCGTGCGGCGCTGTCGGCGCAACTGGCGACCAACTACATGCGCCGCCAGCGTCCCGAATCGGCAGAGCCGCTGCTCCGTGAAGCCCTGCGCATCAAGACCGCGATCTACGGCGACGCACACCCCTCGCTGGACGTGACCCGGCACAACCTGGCGCGCTGCCTGACCGACCTCGGGCGCTGGGACGACGCCGAAACGATCTACCGCGACGTGATCACCGCCCAGGTGCAGCGCTACGGCGAAGCGCATCCCGGCGTCGCGGCCAGCCAGGCCGGCCTGGCCCGGGTGCTGCTCGACAGCGACCGCGCCGCGGCCGCGGAGCCGCTGTGGCGCGCCGCCCAGGCCACGGCGTTCGGCAAGTTCGGCGAAGACGATGCCGCGGTCGGCATCACGTCGCTCGGCCTCGGTCGCACCCTGCTCGCCCTCGGTCGCCTCGACGAGGCCGAGGCGCAACTCGAACGCGCCGAGCGCATCTATGTCGAACTCGGAAAGAACGGCACCACGTCGCTGGCGCGCGTGCGTCTCGAACGGACCCGTGTCGCCCTCGCCCGCAGCGATGCGCTCGTCGACTGCACCGACGCCCGCGCCGCGCGCGACACATTCGACGCGCCCGATGCCAACCGCGGCTACGCCCTCGCCGTGCTCGCCGCATGCCAGCACCGGCACGACGCGGACGCATCGCAGCGCCTGCTCGCGGACGCGTTGGGCTTGCTGCGCCAGCATCGCGACGAACGTTTCCCGGAACGTCGCTTTGCGGAAGCGCTGGCCGCGTCCTGGCGTTGAACGCGGCCGGTTGTGCCTACTTCGTCGCGGCGACCATGTAATCGATCGCGGCCTTAACCTCGTCGTCGCTCAAGGTCACGAAGCCACCCTTGGCCGGCATCATGCCCTTCTGGCCGGTGAATCCCTTGATCGCGTGTTCGAGCAGCAACGCGTCGCCCTGGGCAATGCGTGGCCCCCAATCGGCCGCGTCACCGAGTTTGGGCGCACCGGCGATACCGGCGCCATGGCAGGTGATGCAGGCTTTCTTGTACACGGCTTCGCCATCGGCGACGGCCGCCACCGTCTCGCTCGACGCGGTCGGTGCGGCGGCATCCGCGGTCGCGGTGTCGGCGGCCGGCGATGTGCCGTCACTAACGGGCGCAGCCGACACGGGTGCAGAAGCCGGGGCATTGACCTCGGGCGGCAACGGCGCCGGATCCTGCGGCTTGCAGGCCGCCAAGGACAAGGCGATGAACAAGGGAACGAGGGCTGACTTCATGGGCGGTGGCCTTCTGCGTGGGGTGGAATGACATCGGCCGCGGGCGCGGTCGCGGTGGAGACGTCCTGATTGGCGCGGAAACCGGGGACGAAGGCGTCGGAGAAACACGCGTTCTCGTCGAGCCCCTGCGCGAGCAAGGCCGGCACCGCGTGTTCGACCATGCGCACCGACCCGCAGACATAGACCTCGTGGCCGCGCAGGTCAGGGAAGTCGGTGAGCAGGGCCTCGTGCACAAAGCCCGTGCGGCCGGTCCAGGCATCGCCGGGCTCGGGCTCGGACAACACCGGGACGAAGCGGAAATTCGCGTGCTCGCGGGCCCAGCGTTCGGCGAGTTCGCGCAGATAGAGATCGCCGGGACGACGCACGCCCCAATACAGCCACATCGGCCGCGGCACGCCACGCTGGAACGCATCCTCGACGATGCTCTTGATCGGCGCGAACCCGGTGGCGCCGGCGATGAACAGGATCGGACGCTGGCCGGCATGCAGGGTGAAGTGCCCGAGCGGGCCTTCGAAGCGGATCTCGTCGCCCACCTGCAGGGCCTCGAACACCCGCGTCGTGAAGCGCCCGCCAGGCACTCGACGCACATGCAGTTCGACCAGTGCATTGTCGTGCGGCGGATTCGCGAACGAGAACGCGCGCTTCTCGCCGTCCTCGAGCAGAATGTTGATGTATTGGCCGGCAGCGAAGTCGATGCGTGCGCCGCCCGGCAGGGACAGGTCGATGCGCATCACATCCTCGGCCAGGCGCTGCAGACGTTCGACACGGGCCACGTGCACGACGGGCGACGCCGCCTCGCCGGGCCGCAAGGACGCCACCGCGACCTCGATCTCGACGTCCTCCAGCGGCGTCGCCACACACATCAGCGCCTTGCCGGATGCGCGCAACGCCTCGGTCAGCACGCCGGGCTGGTAGGCACCGTCGTCGATGCGACCGTTCAACACGCTGCACTGGCAGACGCCACAACCGCCGTTGCGGCAGTCGTAGGGCAAGGCCAGGCCGGCGCGCAGTCCGGCGTCGAGCAGGGTCTCGCCCGGCCGTGCCGACACGTGCAGGTTCCCCGGATGGAAGGCGAGCTGGAATTCCTGCTGCATCTGGGATGGCCGCCGGCGCAACCAGGGCAGGATCAGCAGGAGCACGGTGCCGCCACCGACCAGCCACCACGCGGTCTGCGGCGAACTGCGCTCGACCAGGGGCAGGACCGGCAGGAAGAACCAGTCGAGGCGGATCACGTCGATCGCCCGCGTCAGATCGGCCATGCCGCCCTGGGTCAGCACCGGCAGCAGCAATGCCAGCGCAACCAAGGTCGCTAGCAGACTGAGCGCGATCGGTCGCGGCGGTTGCGTCTCCGCCTTCGGCACGCGCTGCACGTGGACCCACATCATCAGCAGCAGGATCAGCGACACGCCGATATGGATGAAGGCGAGCAGCGAGAAGAAGCGGTCGGTCATGCTCGACGGATAGACGAAGTTGCGCATGATCGTCGCGCCGAACAGCGGCAACGCGCTCATCCATTCGAAGGCCTGCACCGTCACGTATTGCGCATAACGATCCCACGGCAGCATGTAGCCGTTGATGCCGACGATGTAGACGAGCCAGATCAGTCCGACGCCGGAGACCCAAGAGAACCAGCGGAAGCCGCGCAGGCGATCGAAGGCGAACCAGCGCAACATGTGCAGGAGCATGACCACGACCATCGCGTCCGAGGCATAGCGGTGCACGCTGCGCAGGATGCCGCCGGCGAACCATTGCCGGTGCGTGATCGATTCGACCGAGGGATACGCGGCGGCGACGGCGGTGTCGAAGAACGCGTACAGGTAGGTGCCGGTCACCGCCACCACCCAGAACAGGAAGAAGGCCGTCGCCCCCAGGTGGTAGAGCGGATTGATGCGGTCGCCGAAGGCGCGATTGAACACGGCTTCGACGGCCATGAAGGCGCGCCGCAAACCCCGCTGCAACAGGCCGATCACGGTGCCGCCCCGGTTCGGGTGCGCATCGCCCGCAGCACCACCACCACGAACAGCAGGCCGCCGAGGATCGCGATCAGGCCGCCCAGCCCCATGACCCCCATGCCGATGATTTCCGACGGCGTGCGCAGCACTTGTTCGGCGCCGGCGACCTTGCGCTGCACGCCGTAGCCACCCGACCAGACCAGACCGAGGATGTGCAGCGCCTGCCCCACCGCGTAGAACGTCGGTTGCACCCGCGCCAACCGCGATGCCGGCGCGGCGTAACCGAGGCGCGGCAGCAGGAAGTAGACGAGGCCCATCAAGGCCAGCGTCACCCCGACGATGCTGCCGTGGTAATGCGCCGGGATGCGCACGTTGTTGCCGGCGATGACGATGCCGATGACGCCGCCCAGTGCGAAGATCGCCATCGACGACCACAAGGCCGCACGCAATGGCCGTTGTGCGTCCGGCAGCGTCCGCTGCGACACCATCGCCTGGATCACCGCGAGCATCACCGGCGCGATCGCCAGACCGCCACCAACACGCATCGCCCAGGTGTGCAGGTTGCGGTGCTCGACCGAGGCGATGTCATGCGCGAGGTAGGCATACGGCGTCACGAACACGCTGGCCAGCGCCAGAACGAACATCAGCACGACCAGGCGCGGACTGAGCAACACGCGTCCGCCGCAAGCGCCCGCCAGCCACAGCCAGGCGAGCAACATCAGGATCGTCCAAGTGAACTGCAAGGCATGGCCACCGCCCCAGAACAACACTTCGTAATAGGCCTTGCCGGAGAGCGCCGACGGCATCACTGCCCACGACCAGGCAAAAGCGATCAGCGCGACCGCCATCGCCACGACGCTGGCATTGCTGCCGAATTGCAGCGCGCCGATCGCGGCGGCGGCACGCCCCGGACGCGGCGCCGCGAGCAAGGCATGCACGACCAGCAGCGCAGTGCCGACACCGAACACCAGCAGCGCGGCGAGGAACAGATGGCCGTCAAGCACCGGGATGTAGTTGGCCATCAACGCCTCGCGACTGCCCGCGAACGGTGCCGCCAGCAGGCCGAGCGTGCCGAGCGCACACAGCCCGAGCGCGGTGCGCGCGATGGGCAGCGCCACGCTACGGACATTGAGGCTCCACAACATGCCGGCCATGGCCACGAACCAGACGAGCACCGAGAGATCGACGTGCACGACCAGGGCCAGTCGGAAGAAATCCG
>CALMWD010000375.1 GCA_937873105.1 uncultured Rhodanobacteraceae bacterium | reverse complement strand
GGCATGCCCTCGGCACCGCCTCCGCCGCCGCCGCGCGCGCCCGCTCCCGCGCGACTGCCCCAGGACCAGGCCGACGCCGTGCTGCTGGTGCGCGCGATGATCGCCGCCGCGGCGGCCGACGGCGTGGTCGATGCCGGCGAACGCCAGCGCATCCTGCAACGCGCCGCGACCGCCGGCGTCGATGCCGAAACCTTCGCCTTCCTCGAAGCGGAACTGGCGGTGCCGAAGAACGCGAACGACATCGGCGCGATGACGCGCCCCGGCCTGACCCGCGAGGCCTTTGCCGCCGCGGCCCTGGCCATCGACCTCGACACCGAATCCGAACGCCGCTTCCTGCAGACGCTGGGCAATGCGCTCGGCCTCGGCGACGACGACCGCATCGCCATCCACCAGCAGATCGGGCATTGAACGACGACCGCAGACGGCGGCATTTCGATCGCCGGACCCAGCGGGCGCGCTGTCGGTCGTCGTCGCCTAGCAGCGCAGCTTGGCGCGCTGGATCTGCAACCCCTGGAGCTGCACCGTCCACTCGGCATGACGTGCGCGCTCCTGTTCGACCACGGCCGCCGGTGCATTGGCGACGAAGGTCTCGCTGGCAAGCTTGCCCTGGCACTTCCTGATCTCGCCCTCGACACGCGCGATCTCGCGGTCGAGGCGCTTCTTCTCGGCATCGAGGTCGATCAGGCCGGCGAGCGGAATCAGCACGCGCAGGCTGCCGACGATGGCGGCCGCGGCCGCGGGTTCGTCTTCGCCGGCCGCGAGGAAACATGGCGAATCCGCGCGGGCGAGGAAGGCGATCTGCGGCGCGAACTTGGCGACGCGACGCGCATCGTCGCCGTCGCCACCGGCGAACAGCATCGGGATGGTCTTGCCGGGCGCGATGTTCATCTCGCCGCGGATGCGGCGCACGCCCATCAGCACGTCCTTCAGCCACTGCACTTCCGCGGCGGCGGCCGGATCGACCGCGATGTCGGCGGCCTGCGGGTAGCGCTGGGTCGCGATGAACTGCCCACCGGCGAGGCCGAGCTTCGGCGACACGTGCTGCCAGATCTCCTCGGTCACGAACGGAATCAGCGGATGCAGTGCGCGCAGCACGGTTTCGAGCACGTACAGCAGAGTGTGCCGGGTCGAGTCCGCGGCCTCGGCGTCTTCGCCGTTCAGGGCCGGCTTCGCGAGTTCCAGGAACCAGTCGCAGTATTCGTTCCAGGTGAATTCGTACAGCGCCTGCGACGCGAGATCGAAGCGGTAGTCGGCCAACTGCGCGTGCACGGTCTCGATCGTCGCGGCCAGGCGCGACAGGATCCAGCGTTCGGGTTCGGTGGTTGCGGCCGGTGCGCCCGCGGGCGCGACGAACGACTCGGCGTTCATCAGCACGAAACGCGCCGCGTTCCAGAGCTTGTTGCAAAAGTTCTTGTAGCCCTCGCAACGGTTGAAGTCGAACTTGATGTCGCGGCCGTGCGAGGCCAGCGAAGCGAAGGTGAAGCGCAGCGCGTCGGCGCCGACGGCCGCGATGCCGTTCGGGAATTCCTTGCGGGTGGCCTTTTCGATCTTCTCGGCCATCTGCGGCTGCATCAGCCCGCCGGTGCGCTTCGCCACCAGGTCGTCGAGCGTGATGCCGTCGATCAGGTCGAGCGGATCGAGGATGTTGCCCTTCGACTTGGACATCTTCTGGCCGTCCTTGTCGCGGACGAGACCGGTGATGTAGACGTGCTTGAACGGCACCTGGCCGGTGAAGTGGTCGGTCATCATGATCATCCGGGCGACCCAGAAGAAGATGATGTCGAAGCCGGTGACCAGCACCGAG
>CALMWD010000374.1 GCA_937873105.1 uncultured Rhodanobacteraceae bacterium | reverse complement strand
CCGGGTTCGGTGGATGCGGACCAAACTCACCGCGCTACATTTTTCTCTGCGAGCAATCGCAGCAATGCAGGCGAGGCGAATCCGTCGAACAATACATCCTGCGTTTTACGACGCCTGCCCATGTGCCGGCACTACGCAGCATGGTGGCGGAGATTCGGGCAATGCGGTCGCATTAACGCTTGGCGCTGACGAGGCTACCGCTCGTCAGCGCTGTGCTTCGTCGATCAGAACCCGCGATCGCCCGAGAGGATGCCGCCGAGTCCGCCGAGGACCGAGCCTTCCTCCTTCGAGCCGCCACGCTGGTAGGCCGCTGCGAACATGCGGCCGGCCATGCGCGAGAACGGCAGCGACTGCAGCCAGACATGGCCGGGGCCGGTCATCTGCGCGAGGAACACGCCTTCGCCGCCGAACAGCATCGACTTCACGCCGCCGACCGGGACCACGTCGAACTGCACGCCGCTGGTCAGCGCGACGACGCAGCCGGTATCGACTTCGAGGCGCTCGCCCGCGGCGAGTTCGCGTTCGACGATGGTGCCGCCGGCATGCACGAACACCAGGCCGTCGCCTTCGAGCTTCTGCATGATGAAGCCCTCGCCGCCGAACAGCGCGGTCATCACCTTCTTCTGGAAGAAGATGCCGATCGACACGCCGCGCGCGGCGGCGAGGAAGCTGTCCTTTTGGCAGATGATGCGGCCGCCGTAGTTCGACAGCGTGAACGGGATGATCGTGCCCGGGTACGGCGCCGCGAACGCGACCTTGGCCTTGCCGGCGTTGCCGCTGTGCGTGAACACGGTGGTGAACAGCGATTCGCCGGTGATGATGCGCTTGCCGGCGCCGAGCAGCTTGTCCATGAAGCCGCCGCCCGCCGACTGTTGCGAGCCGTCGCCGAACACGGTGTCCATGCGCACGACCGGCTGCTTGTACATCAGCGACCCGGCTTCGGCGACTGCGCTCTCGCCCGGATCGAGCTCGATCTCGACGAACTGCATGTCCGAACCGTAGATCTTGTAGTCGATTTCGTCGGCGCGTTGCAGTGCGCCCGCGGCCGGCGGCGGCGGTGCCGTCATCGCGTGCGAGTTCGACACTGCCAGTTCGGCGCATTTCGAGATCGGCATCCACTCAGCGAAACCCTGGCGCCAGCAATGGCCGCTCGGGTTCTGCGCCGCCTGCGCCACGGCCGCGGCGTGGTCGAGCGGGCCCATCTGCTGTCCGTTGTAGCTCAGGAACCATTGGTGCATGGGATTGCCTCCGGGTGGAAAGTAAGGGATATGCGGGAGGGCCACGGGTGGCCCGATGCTTTCCATCGGGCCATGAATGGCCCTCCCACATGAAGCAGGCCAGGCATCAGCAACGCCCGTAACGATCTTCCAGGCGCACGATGTCGTCCTCGCCGAAATAGTCGCCGCACTGCACTTCGATCAGGTGGATGTCCTCGTCGCTCGGGTTTTCGAGGCGGTGCAGGGTGTCCATCGGGATGTAGACCGATTCGTTCCGGTGCAGCAGCTTCTCCTCGTCGCCGACGCGCACCTTGGCGGTGCCGCGCACGACGGTCCAGTGCTCGCTGCGGCGGTAGTGCTTCTGCAGCGACAGCACCTGGCCGGGCTTGACGGTGAGGCGCTTGACCTTGCAGTCGGGTGCATCCTCCAGCACCGTGTAGCTGCCCCAGGGGCGATGCACGGTGGTGTGCAGTTCGGTCGTGCTGTGCGCTTCGCGCTTCAGCGCGTCGACCACGTGCTTGACCGACTGCGATTGCTCGCGGTGCGCGACCAGCAGGGCGTCCTCGGTATCGATGATCATCAGATCGGAGACGCCGACCGCGGCGATGATGCGCTTTCCGCCTTGCACGTAGTTGCGCGCGGCGCCGACGAACACCGCCTCGCCGAGCCGGCGATTGCCGACGTCGTCGGATTCGACCAGTTCGCTCAGCGCATTCCAGGAGCCGATGTCGCTCCAGTCGAAGCTCGCAGGCACCACGGCGCGGTTCGTCGCGCGCTCCATCACCGCGTAGTCGATCGAGATTTCCGGGATGCGCGCGAAGGCGTCGGCGTCGAAGACGAGGCTGTCCTCGTCGCCGCTGGCGGCAAGGCAGGCGCGGGTCGCGTCGAGCACGTCCGGGCAGGTCTGCGCCGCGGTCCCGATCAGGGTGCCGACGCGGAAGCAGAACATGCCCGAGTTCCAGTAGAAGCCGCCGGATTCGAGGTAACGCGTGGCGGTGGCGTGGTCGGGCTTCTCGACGAAGCGCTTGACCTCGTAGCCGTCGGCGCCGATCGCCGCGCCGCGTTCGATGTAGCCGTAGCCGGTTTCGGCGCGGGTCGGCACGATGCCGAAGGTGGCGAGATGGCCCTTCGCGGCCAGCGCCGCGGCGCGGCCGACGGCTTCCCTGAATGCGTCGACGTCGCGGATCAGGTGGTCGGCGGCGAGCACCAGCATCAGCGCGTCGTCGCCATGGCGG
>CALMWD010000373.1 GCA_937873105.1 uncultured Rhodanobacteraceae bacterium | reverse complement strand
CGCCGCGCCGGCCGCACCGAGCGCCTCGGGCGAGGCGCCGACACCGGCCGGATCCGATGCGGAGGAAGCGCCGCGGAACCTGGAGACGATCCTGGTCACCGGCTCGCGCATCGCGCGCGTGCAGACCGAGGGGCCGGCTCCGATCACCATCGTCACCGCCGAGGACATCCAGGCCGCCGGCTTCACCAGCGTGCCGGAAGTGCTGCGCTCGCTCAGCCAGAACAGCGGCAGCGTGTACGGACAGCAGAACACCACGAACGCGCAGTCCACGCCGGGCGCGCAGGCGGTCGACCTGCGCGGCCTCGGCACCAACCACACGCTGGTGCTGATCAACGGCCGCCGCGTCGCCGACTTCCCGTTGCCGCTGAACAGCCGCAGCAACTTCACCGACATCGGCAACATCCCGCTCGGCATGATCGATCGCGTCGAAGTGCTGACCGGCAGCGCTTCGGCGGTCTACGGTTCCGATGCGATGGCCGGCGTCATCAACTTCATCCTGAAGAAGTCGAGCGACGGCCTGATCCTCGACTATCGCTACGGCGACACCGAACGCGGCGGCGGCGAGTCGCACCGCTTCACGCTGACCCAAGGCTTCGACCACGCCGGCCTCAGCGGCATCGTCGGCCTGGAGCTGATCGACAAGTCGCCGTTGTGGGGCTACGAGCGCGACATCCAGGATTCGACCCTGGACGCGCCGACTTCGCGGCGACGCCTGCCGCGCCTGATCGCGCAGCGCTACGACTGGGACGACGACGTCAACATCGCGCCCGCCGACGACTGCGCCGCCATGGCTGGCCTCAACGAGGGCACCACCGGACTGAGCGAAGACCGCTGGGGCGAACCGCTGTGCGGCAGCGAACGCGCGATCGCCTACCGCACCATCGAGAACGAGCGCCGCGGCGGCATGGCCTACGGTTCGTTCGAGTACCGCTTCGAGGGCGACCTGGCCTGGTTCGCCGATCTGCAGCTCGGGCACCAGGACGTCCGGCTGCTGACCGGCACCAACGGCAACGATGCCGCCAGCGACCACATGGGCTGGGAGTTCCACGACCCGGCGTCGGCCCGCAACTTCCGCCGCAAGATGTTCTTCAACGCCGGCACCGGCCATTACGAGATCTGGTCGCGCCAGTTCTCGCCCGAGGAAGTGGGCGGACTGCGCAACCGCATGAACCGGACCACGGAAAAGACCTTCGCGGTCACCTCCGGTTTCACCGGCACCTTCGGCGAGGACTGGAACTGGGAAGCGGCCTACAACCACTCGCAGTACAAGGCCATCGTGGAGATGCCGCGCATCAAGGCGGCGGCTGCGAACGCCTTCTTCCTCGGCCCGCTGCTCGGCTACGACGAGGACGGCTACGCGATCTACAACCCGGACCCGGCGCGCCTGTTCACGCCGCTGACGCCGGAAGAGTTCGCGGCCATTTCGACCCTGTCCACCTGGCGTCCGAAGGCCGACAACGACAACCTCGGCTTCACCGTCGACAACGCCGCCCTGTTCACGCTGCCCGCCGGCGACGTCGGCTTCGCCGGCGCCATCGAATACGGCCGGCAGTCGTATCGCGTGAACCCGGATCCGCTGGCCCTGACCGAAGACGCCTACTACGGCCCGCGTTACGGCGACGGCAGCGGCGACCGCGATCGTTGGGGCGTGGCCGGAGAGTTCCGCGTGCCGCTGCTGGAGAGTGTGCAGGCCAGCGTCGCCGGCCGTTACGACGAATACCGCTATGCCGGCCAGAGCCCCGGCAAGTTCACCTACAACCTGGGCCTGGAATGGCGTCCGCTGGACGCGCTGCTGGTGCGCGGTTCGTACGGCACCGGCTTCCGCGCGCCGGACATGCACTACCTGTTCGCCGGCCTCGACTACTACCGCACCACCTTCGCCACCGACTACTACGCCTGCCGCACCGAGGAGCCCGGCTACAGCGACGGCGACTGTTACGACGACGGCAGCTGGGACGTCAGCACCTTCGATGTCTACCAGGGCAACATGGCGCTGGACGTCGAGACCAGCAAGTCGTTCACCGCCGGCCTCGTGTGGTCGCCGACCGCGGACTTCGACCTGGCCGTGGACTACTACAAGATCGAGATCTCGAACCAGGTGCAGTCGCAGGACCGCGAACGCCTGCGCGCCACCGAGGCCGATTGCCGCCTCGGCGTGACCGACACCGGCGAACCCGTCGACATCCACTCGCCGACCTGCGTCGACGCGCTGGCGCGCGTCATCCGCGAAGATCCCGCCGACCCGCTCAGCGCCATCACCAGCGTGCACTTCACGCCGATCAACATCGCCCGCGAGCAGACCTCGGGCGTCGACGTGACCGCCAACTACCGCCTGCAGACCGCGGCGGCCGGCGACTTCGCGTTCAGCGGCGCCTACACCTTCGCGCACAAGCACACGCGCCGGCAGTACCCGGGCGACCCGTCCGAAGACATGCTGGACGTGAGCTTCTCCGCGACCACGTTGCCGCGCGTCAAGGGCAACCTCGGCGTGACCTGGGACAAGGACGCGTGGGGCGCCAGCCTGTTCGGCAACTACCTCGGCCGCGTCGCCAACTACGACAACGACGCCTGGACGCCGGCCACCTGGCGCTTCAACGCCGGCACGCGTTACGACGTGAACGACCACCTGCGCCTGGCGTTGTCGGTCAACAACCTGCTCGACAAGATGCCGCCGAAGGACGCGACCTGGGCCAACTATCCGTACTACGACACCTCGTGGTTCGACTCGGTCGGCCGCAGCTACTTCCTGACCGTGACCTGGAAGATGGACGGCGCGCCGCTGGAGTAAGCCGGCCGCGCGGTCGATGCGCGATGGCGCGCCCCGGAATCTCCTGGGCGCGTTCTCGGCCAGTGCGGCCGTTGGCTCACGACCCGCCGTCGCGCAAGACCGCCAGCTTCGCCGCATACCGCCGTCGCTGCTCGCCGTCGCTGAGGGCGTGGGCGCGTTCGAGGGCGCGGGCGGCGGCGCGGTCGCGGCCGAGCTGCAGGTAGGCGCGGGCGAGGCCGAAGTGGAAGCTGTGTTCCTCGTCGTGCAGCCGGATCGCGCGGCGGTAGTGGTCGGCGGCGCGCATGAAGTCGCCGCCGCGTTCGGCGTCCAGCGCCTGCATGAACTGATGCAGCGGATCGCGCGACTGCACCGCGTCGAGGTGGGCGAGCACGGCATCGGCGCGCGCGAGCTCGCCGTCGCGGCGCAGCTGCATCGCGAAGTTGGACAACGCGCCGGGATGATCCGGTTCGAGCGCGAGTGCGCGTTCGAAGTCGCCGCGTGCGCGCGCTTCGTCGCCGCGCCGGCGCTGCAGCACGCCGCGGTTGCTCCAGCTGGTCGCGAACCCGGCGTCCTGGGCCAGCGCGGCGTCGGCATGCGCCAGCGCGGCGTCGAGTTTCCCGGCCCGCATCAGGTCCACGGCACGGTTGTTGTAGTAGTGCGCGAGCAGGCGCGCGTCGGTGATCGCACGCGGCGGTTCGGTGGCGATGACCTCATCCCAGGCCACGTCGACGGTCAGGCGCTTGCGCCGCACGCGGACGCCGGCGTTGACGTGGTTGCTGCGATAGATGGTCTGGTCGACCTTGCGCCAGGCCAGGGTCTCGGCGATCTCCTGGCCGTAGGCCGCGAGGCCGATCTCCCGCGCCAGTGCCACGGTGAGCAGGGTGAAACTCAGGCAGTTCGCGCGGCGCGTCGCATAGGCTTCGGCGACGGTGTGGGTCGCGTCCGGCTCGTATTGCAGGCCGAGCCCCTCGGGCGGCGGCGCGAACAGGTAGTCGACCAGCCGTTCCAGGCGCTGCGACTC
>CALMWD010000372.1 GCA_937873105.1 uncultured Rhodanobacteraceae bacterium | reverse complement strand
AAGCGGCGGATTGCCGGCGCATCCCGCTGCTCGCGGCCTTCGACGAAGTGCATGCCGGCGCGTGCGGGAACTGCGACAACTGCCTGGAGCCGCCCGAACGCATCGACGGCACGGAGCTCGCGCAGAAGCTGATGAGCGCGATCTACCGCAGCGGCCAGCGCTTCGGGGCGCAGCACGTCATCGCGATCCTGCGCGGCGATCTGAACGAGCGCATCGCGCAGTTCCGGCACGACGAACTTTCGACGTATGGCATCGGCAGCGAACTCGGCGCGAAACAATGGGGCGCCGTCGTGCGGCAGTTGCTGGCGGCCGGGCTGATCGATGTCGCCGGCGAATACGGCTCGCTCGTCCTGAACGAGACCAGCCGGCGCGTGTTGCGCGGCGAACAGGCCGTGTGGCTGCGCGCACCGACGGAGAAGCGCCGCGAACGGCGTCGCCGCGGCATGCCTGCCGGCACCACGACCCACGGCGACGCGCTGTTCGAGCGCCTGCGCGAATGGCGTGCGAAGACCGCGCGCGCCGCCGGCCTGCCGCCCTACGTGATCTTCCACGACGCCACGCTCGCGGCGATCGCCGCCGCGCATCCCGAGTCGCATGCGGAGCTCGCCGGCATCAGCGGCATCGGCGCAAAGAAGCTGGAACGTTACGGTGACGAGATCCTGGGCGTGGTGCAGGCCTGAGACGCGTCCGCGCCCCCGCAAACGCGGGGTGGGCGGAGTACACCAGCCCGGCAAGACTGGACATTGATCCCGCCACAGAGCCGGCCTGATGTTGCGTCCCGTCGTACTGCTGATTCTTGCGTTCTCCTGCAGCCTCGCCCAAGCGGGTTCGCTCGATCTCCAGGCCAAGCTGTATTCGCCGCTGCGCGATGCGCCGCCCTGGAACGGCAACCCCGCCTATCCGGCCGCGAGCTATTTCGGCAGTGCGCTCAGCGTGTCCGGCGCCACCGCGGCCATCATGGAGCGCGAACCGTTCGGGGAAACCTTCCTGCGCCTGTACGAGCGCGATGCCAACGGCCACTGGAGCACGGCGCAGTCGATCCTGCCACCGGCCGACCTGAGCGCATCGATGAAACATGGCTTTGGCGGAAGCCACGCGCTCGACGGGGATCGCCTCGCACTGGCATTGCACGACTATCCGAACCCATCCCTGGTGATCGTGTTCGAGAAGATCGCCGGCATCTGGCAGGAGTCCGCGCGCATCCCGGCCCAGCCCTATGTCGCGCTGAACGGCTCGTTCGGTCAGGGCGGCGTCGCGCTGTCGGGCGATACCCTCGCCGTCGGCTCGCCGGGCGCGGTTCAAGACGCACTCGGCGTCGTGCACGTGTTCGTGCACCAGGGCGGCACCTGGGTGCTGCAGCAAGTGGTCAGCGAGGACGATCCCTACCCGGCGGCGAGCTTCGGCAACCGTCTGCAATTGCAGGGCGATCGCCTGGTCGTCAACCGACCCGGCAGGTATGCACAACAGCATGTGTCATCCGGCGTATATGTATTCGATCGCAGCGCCGGCATCTGGAGCCAGCAGGCCAAGATCACCCAGCCGCCACCGCCGACCCCGGGCGCCTACATCATCGGCTACTTCGGCAACAGCTTCGCGCTCGATGGCGACCGCCTCGCCATTCCGGACCAGGAATTGCGCAACGTCGGCGGTTCCAGTTTTCCGTTCGATGTCGTCCGTGTCTACGAGCGCAATGCCAGCGGACTATGGCCGCTGACTGCCAGCCTCGATACCGGGGCCATCCACCAGGGCAATCCCGCACCGATATTGTCCGTCGCGCTGCGCGACACCCGCTTGCTGGTCGGGCAGGTCTACCTGCAGAACGACCTCTACGCCGGAACAGTGCCCAAGGTATTCCTGTTCGAACACGACGGCGCCGCCTGGTCGGACGCACGGACCCTGTCACCCTACGACTGGGAACTCGGCTGGGTGGACGGCCCCGATGTCAAGGTCCGGTACGGAGTCGGCTTCGGCGACCACGTGAACCAGATGGGCGGGATCGCCTTCGACGATCGCGGTGCCGCGTTGATCGCCGCGAGCAACGACGGCCTCGTCGTGCCGCTGCAGATGAATTCGAACCCGCCCGGCGCCGTGTACGTGCTCACCGACAGCGACGGCCTGTTCTGCGACGGCTTCGAAGCGAACGGCCCGCGCTGCGACGGCGCGCCGCTGGCGCAACCGGCGCAACACTGAGCGCGTCGACGCCTCAATCCGATCGCGACGTCGTCTCGACGACCGGCAGCACGATGCGGCTGGCGGCATCCTCTGCGTGGGCGATCCGCTGGGTGGCCTTGCGGTAGTCCTCGGGTTTCGCGAAGAAGATGTTGGGCACGAAGGGCTGCGGATTGCGGTCGTAGAGCGGGAACCAGGTCGACTGGATCTGCACCATCAGGCGATGTCCCTTGCCGAACACGTGGTTCGCGTGCGGCAGCGGGATGCGGTACGGCAACACCACGTTCGTCGCGATCGGTTTCGGGTGTTCGTAACTCTCGCGGTAGCGACCGCGGAAGATGTCGGCCGACACCATCAGCTGGTAGCCGCCCATCTGCGGCTGGCGCGGCGTTTCGTCGGGATAGACGTCGATCAGCTTGACCACCCAGTCAATGTCGGTGCCGCTGGTCGCGGCGAACAGCTGAGCGACCGGTTCGCCGGCGATCTTCAGCGGCTCGGCCAGGGGTTCGCTGACGAAGGTCAGCACGTCGGTGCGACTCGACGCATCGCGCTGGTCGTCGACCAGCCACTTCGGCCAGTACGCCTCGTCACCGTAGGCGACGGCGCGGATCGGCCGGCGCGTGAACGGCACCGGCTTGGCCGGATCGGAGACATAGTCGCTCTCGGCGGCCTCGCCGGCGGCCGGCGCGTCGAACGACAACTTCGCCTCGGCGCGCAGGTACAGCGGCCTGGCCGTGGTGCTGCAGCCCGTGTCGCAGCCCGCCGGCCAGCGCGACAGCGACTGCCAGCGGTTGGTGCCGGTCTCGAAGGCGACCACCGGCGCCACGGCGTGTTTCGGCTCGCCATCGAGCAGGTAACGGTCGAGGAACGGGCGCAGCACGTCGCGGCGGAACTGCAGGGCGGTGTCGGCATCGAACTGGACCGCGCCGAGGCGGCTCGCCTCGTGGATCTGCTGGCCATGGTTCCAGGGACCGGCGACCAGATGGACCCGATCGTTGTCCGTGTCCTTGGCCTCCAGCGCGCGATACACGGCGGGTGCACCGTAGATGTCTTCCTGGTCCCACCAGCCGTGCACGACCATGGTCGGCACCTTCAGCGGTTGCGCCGCGAGCAGCTTGTCCATCGCCTGCTGCTGCCAGAACGCGTCGTAGGCCGGATGCGCGGTGATCTTGCGCCAGAAGCCGGACTGCTCGAGCCCGCGCGCCTGGCCCAGCGCACCGGCGGAGCCGGCCGCGAGGTATTCGTCGTACTGGTCGGCGTGGCTATGCCACCACGAGGCGCTGTTGTCGCGGGTGACGATCTGCTCGAGCATGTAGGGCAGGTTGATCTGGCGGAAGGCGCCGTGGTGGAACCAGTCGTCGCCCATCCAGCCGTCGACCATCGGATTCATCGGCACCGAGACCTTGAGCGCCGGATGTGGATCGACCAAGGCCGTCAGCGACAGGTAGCCGTCATAGGAAATGCCGATGATGCCGACGCGGCCATTGCTCTCCGGCACGTGCTTCACCAGCCACTCGATGGTGTCCCAGGTATCGGTCGCGTGATCCACCGGCGTCGGGTTCAGCGGGCCGCGGAACGGCCGGTTCATCACGTAGTCGCCTTCCGAGCCGTACTTGCCGCGCACGTCCTGGACGACGCGGATGTAGCCGGACTGTTCGATCACGTCGGCGATGTTGTCGTAGCCCTGCAGCACCGCGGCCATGCGCGGGCTCTGCGCGTGCGTGGTCAGGCCGTTGGCGTCGTAGGGCGTGCGCGTCAGCAGCATCGGCGCGCGCCGCGCGCCCTTCGGCACCAGGATCACCGTGTGCAGCTTCACGCCGTCGCGCATCGGGATCATCACCTCGCGACGTTCGTGGTCGAAGCCGACGGTCGAAGGCTTGAACTCGGCGGGCGTCTCGCTCGGGTAGTTCGGGTACTTGGGCCTGGCCGGGCGATCGGCGGCCGCGACCGCCGTCGCGAACACGGCCGCGACCACGGCGGAATACATCACGCGATGCAACGACATGCGAAGATCTCCGGAGGAGGACGATCGCCCGAGCATAGCCTCGCCGCCGTGCGCCGCCACGCCGTCCACAATCGTTCAACGATGCCTGGAACACGATGCCGACCTGTCCTTGCGGATCACCCGATGACGCCTCTTGCTGCGGCCGCTTCCATGACGGTGCAATCCCCGAGACCGCCGAACAGCTGATGCGTTCGCGCTACAGCGCCTACGTGCTCGGCCTTGGCGACTACCTGGCCGCGACCTGGCATCCGGACACGCGCCCGGCGTCCATCGATGTCGGCGGCGCCGAGGCGCAGGCCACGCGCTGGCTCGGGCTGGACGTGAAGCGCCACCTGCCCGACGGCGATCGCGCCCGCGTCGAATTCGTCGCGCGGTATCGCATCGGCGGGGGCGCGGCGCGGCGCCTGCACGAGATCAGCCGCTTCGAACGCGTCGACGGGCGCTGGTTCTACCGCGACGGCGAGTTTCCGACGCGCTGAGCGGGTTTGGCGGGAGCGCTCCCCGAAGCGGGTTTAGGCGGGCACATCCCGATGCCGGAGCTGCCATGTCCTTCCGTATCCCGCGTTGCCTCTTCATGCCGATGCTGCTGGGCCTGGCCGCGAACGCCCTCGCCCAGCAGACCGCCGTCGACGGCTTCGCGCCCCAGGCCAACCAGCCGGTCCGTGCGCTGGCCTTGCAGGACGACGGCAAGATCGTCGTGGGCGGCGACTTCTCGACGATGAACTTCCAGTCCTTCCATCGGCTGGCGCGGCTGCATCCGGACGGCAACGTCGACACCGGATTCTTCAGCCCGCTCAACAGCGGGACGGTGCGCAGCATCCTCGTCGAGGACGACGGCGACCTCGTGATCGCCGGCAACGGCATGGTGTTGAACGAGATCATCGTTGCCGGCGCGCTCGCGCGCATGAGCGGCAACGGCACCACGGATGTCGGCTTCACGCCCCTGGTGAACGGCACCGTGCATGTCGTGATCGGCGACGGCGAGGGCGGCTATTTCGTCGGCGGCGAGTTCACCGTGGGTGCGGCGCCGCCGCGCAGCAACCTGGCACGGGTGACGGCCAGCGGCGCGATCGATCCGAACTGGATCGGCACCAGCAATGCCCCGGTGTTCGCGCTCGCGCGGGACATCCAGGGCCGCCTGTACGTGGGTCGGGGCACGAACGTGTTCGAGCCGGCGACGGTGTCGCGCCTGCTGCGCCTGTTGCGCAATGGGGCGCCCGACGCGCGCTACAACGTCCAGGTCGACGGTCCCGTGCACGCCCTGTTGCGCGAGCCGAATGGCCATCTCGTGATCGGCGGCGATTTCAGTACCGTCAATGGCGTGTCGCGACCGGGCACGGCGCGGCTGACGCGCCATGGCGTGCTCGACACCCAGTTCAACACCTTCACGACGCCGGGCGTGCGTGCGCTGGCGCGGTCGGCCAGCGGCGTGCTG
>CALMWD010000371.1 GCA_937873105.1 uncultured Rhodanobacteraceae bacterium | reverse complement strand
GGCCCCGCCGGAAAAATCGGCTTCCGACAGGATCGCAAGCGTGTTGGGGAATCCTCCGAAGACATCGGTCACCAGGGCTGCATCGTCTCCGAGGCCACCGTCATATGCGAGTCCCACGGGATCGTCGAGCACCTGCAGAAACGTCGCGACCATCGGATCCATGTCCGCATGCGACTCGACCACGCGAACCTCCGTGGAACCCGAGGTCTTGAAGCTGTATTCAATTCGATCGACATCGGTGATGCCGAACAGGTTCTGGTCGAACACGACGTCACCGTGCTGGTTCGGATACAGCGAATACTCCGGCGACCCCGGCCCCATCGCGAGCACCGTCGCGCCCAGCGCATGGATTCGCCCCCAGCCGAACGTGGTGTCGTGTCCGCCACTACCCAGATCGATCGCGGACATCCGCATCGCGCGGTGCATGTCGTACCGAGTCAGCGAACCGCTGCCGCCAGCCATTTCCAGCATCAACAATCCGACCGCTGCGGCGTTCGGGGTCGCAGCGGACGTTCCTGAAAAATTCGGGAATGCATCGGCATCGTCGGCCACATCCGACCCGAAAAACGATGTGTTGACGCGATCGATCGAAAGGAAGTCCGGCTTCTGGTACGTGAATGGACCGACCGCGTTTCCCGCGCTGTCGAAGAAGCGCCGATACGGCCCTCGACCGCTGTAGGTTTCGGCCACGTCACGACTGCTGAATGGCGCAGCACCAATCGCGATGGCACTCGGGGTTCCGGCATGCGGCGTCAGCGTCCCGGCACCGCCGGCGTACTCGTTCATGACGACCTGCCAGGCCCCGTTGGCAAAGAACTGGTACTTGAACGTGAGCCCGGCGGCGTTGCCGGAAATGCGTTTCACCGCCATGTTCAGGGTCAGCGGCGCTCCAGTGTTGTTCGTGATCGTCACCGATTCGATCGGGTCGCCGCCGATATTGTTGACGGTGGAGTTGGTGACCTGCGTGTTTACTGCGGCATCCCAGACTTCAAGACTCAAGTCGGTCGTGGCACCGCCAACGGGCTGGGCCCATTGCAACACGACGGTCACCGACACCGGATTAGCGGCGGTTCCGCTCGGCATCGTGATTTGCTGGGCCTCGTCGAGTCCGGAATATTGGTGATAGGCATCGGCGTCGGAATCCGCGAACACGGACTCGTAACTCAGGTTGCCGTAGTTATGGTTCAGTGCGAAATAGATGCCGCCGCCGCTGACGTAGTTGTCCACGGCTTGCGCGACCACGCCGTCCTGGTACCAAGGTTCGAACAAGTTGACGACATCGTCATTGATGATGTCCATCGTCGCAGCCAGGGTATTGATGTTCGCGGCGAACGTCGCCTGACCACCGAAGGCCGTCGCAAATGCGAGCTGCGTCGTTCCGGGCGCGATGTCGTGGATCAGTTCCATCATCGCCCGTCCTTCGTCGGTCGGATTGCCTCCGACCAGATCCGCCACGATTGACACGCGAGCGCCTGCCGGCAAATCGTTGCTGCCCTGCGACGTTGCGATCCCGCCGCCGATCCGGTTGGCAGAGTCGGACAACGTTCCAATCCGCAGTCCGCTGCCGTCGGCGGTCGGGAATACCCGTCGAACCGCCTCGACCTCCAGCGCCTGTTCGGCCTGATTGCCGACCGAGCCCTGCGCCTTCGCACCCGGCATGACGACCGCGTTTCCGGTCATTGCGCCGGACGGATAGAACCCGGAGATACTGCCGATTCGAGCGACATCCAGCAGTCGCTCCGGCGGCACCAGAGCAGAAATCACATGGAAAGCCGGCGCATCGGCGACGGCGAGGGTGCCGACGCCTTCGATGTGCTGCAGCGCATCGAGGGTTTCCGACAGCGCGAACGGCACCGTCATGTCGACAACGACACGGTCTTCCTGCACGTCGAACAGGCGCCCGAAAACCGCACCATCCACCAAGCGATAGGTCGACGGCCGGTTCGCATCCGATCGACCATCCAGCGCGGCCACAAGCAACTCTTGCAAGGGATCGGAAAGCCGTTGTGCGGCGATTTGATCGGCCGCACTCAGGTCGTCCCTCGCTCGCCAATCGGGTCGTCCCGGCGTAATCGACACAGGAACGGTCGGCGCGCTCGCCTCCGGCGCAGCACCGGTCTGCGGACGATCACCAGCGACCACCCCGATCGGACACAACGCCAAAGCC
>CALMWD010000370.1 GCA_937873105.1 uncultured Rhodanobacteraceae bacterium | reverse complement strand
ACGCCGGCGCGGGCGAGGCGCGTGTTGAATCGACGATAGGCGAGCACCAACGGATCGCGCGTGGCGGTGTCGAGCCCGCGCAGGCTCAGCCAGGCCCCGAGCGCCAGGGCGATCGCGCCGAACACCAGCAGTCCGCCGCCCAGGGCCTGCCAACTCATGTCCTCGAGTCCGACCTGTTGCAGCAGGTTGCGTTGGCGCACCGCATCGAATTCGATCACGGCCTTGCGCCAGTAGCGGGCGATCAGGTCGAAGCGGTTGCGCCATTCCAGGCCCCAGCCTTCGCTGTACCAGCGCGCCGCTTCCGGCATGGCCGCGGCCAGGCTGCCGCGGTCGATGCGCTCGGGCGCGACCGCCGCCGTCGGATCGACGCGCACCCAGCCTTGCCCGTCCAGCCAGACTTCGGACCAGGCGTGGGCGTCAGAGTTGCGCACGATCCAGTAGCCGCCGGCCCCGTTGTACATGCCGCCCTGGTAACCGGTGACGATGCGGGCCGGAATGCCGGCAGCGCGCATCAGGAACACGAAGCTCGACGCGTAATACTCGCAATACCCCGCCTTGGTGTTGAACAGGAAGTCGTCGACGATCTCGCGCGCCAGCGGCGGCGGCTCCAGCGTGTACATGAATTCGCGATTGAACAGCGCCAGCGCCTCGTCGATCACGGCCTGGTGGTTCCCGCCGTGGCGGGCGCGTCAAGCGGCGGCGAGTTCGCGGGCGCGCGGGTTGCCGCGCGCCGGTAGCTGCAGGCCCATCCAGCGTTGTCCGGACGCGGCCTCGACGTCGAATCGGTAGCGCCAGGCCGAACGGAAGCGCTCGCTGCGCGGACCGATCAGGGGGCGGCGGGCACGGACCTGACCGTCGCCGGTGATGCGCGCGTCGTTCGGCACCGACAGGGGCAAGTCGAGCGGGAACCACCAGGGTTGTTCGGTGGGTTCCATCAGGATCTCGTAGTCGACCACGGTGCCTGCGTCGGCCTCGATGCGTGCAGGCACGGTTGCGGCATACAGATCGGCGTGCGCCCATTCCTCGCCGTTGAAGGTCCACAGCACCGGTCCGCGCCAATAACGCATCGCGGCGGGCGGGGCCTCGCCATCGAAGGTGACTCGGAAGGCCGGCGTGTCGTCGTTCCAGAGTCGGCTGAGTGCGCCGGGACGCATGCGGTCGGAAATGCCGGTGCGGCCCTGGGTGGCGTCCCAGGGCGCGCCCCAGAGCGGGGACGACAGGCGCGGGAAGAAGACGAAGGCGACCAGGGTCAGCGGCAGGGCGGCGACGGACACCCGCGCCGAGACGCGCAGGCCGCGGCGCAGGGCGGCGATCAGCTGGTTCGTGCTGCTCGGATCGTCGAGGATGGACAAGTGCAGGACCAGAAAGCACAGCGTCGCGACCGCGCAGAAATACAGCGTCAGCAGCAGTCCCTGTCCGAACAGGAAACCGATCATGCAGAAGAACAGCGCGGCCGCGGTGACCACGCGCACGTCGCGGCGCTGCGTGGATTCCAGCAGCTTCAGCACGATCAGCCCGCCGAGCATGGCGCTGCCGCCCTCGCGCCCGATCGGCGATCCGGCGCTGTAGATCAGCAGGCCCAGCGTCGCGACCAGCAAGGGCAGCCGGATCCAGACCGGTGTCGAGCGCACGCCGCGGCGGGCACGCCAGCCGGCGAGACCAAGCAAGGCGAACAGCCAGGCCGCGTACGGCGGCGGCAGCCAGTGCACATGGCCGATCAGGGCCAGGGCCAGCAGCGCGGCCACGACGCCGAAGCGGTAGCGGTCCAGCGGTGCGGTCCTCATGGCAGCAGCGCCAGTTCGCGCAGGCATTGCGCGGCGAACGCCGGACCCTGGCCCGGTCCGAGGTCGGCTTCGGGCAGGCGCAGCCGGAACGGCAGCTGCCGGTCGCGCGCCTCGATCACCCAGCGCGTCAGCCGCGAGATCCGGGCTTCGCGCTCCAGCGGCACGTCCTGCCAGTCGAGCAGCAGCGCGGCGCTCTGCGGATCCGCGAACTCCTTGACCAGCAGCCGCTCCTGGCGCGCGCTGGGTTTCCAGGCGATGTGCTTGGGCGGATCGCCGGCGCGATGCTCGCGCAGGCCGTGCCAGTCGTCGCCGGGAAAACGCAGGCGCGATCCGTGTTCGCGCGGGTCGCCGAGCGGCAGCGGCGGCGCGTTCGCCTCCGGCCTTGGATAGACCAGCACGCGGGCATCCGGATGCAGGACCGACCAGGCCCAGGTGATGCCGAACGGATACTCGGTCCAGAGCCGGAAGCGACCGACCGGCAGCAGGCCGCGCCGCGTCGTCGGCAATTCGATCGTGGCTTCGCTTTCGCCGTCGTCGGGCAAGCGGAAATGCGTCGCCAGCGCATCGCGATCCAGCACCAGCAGCGGCCGCTCCGCGCCGGCACCGGCATGGAAGCCGAAGCGCAGGCGGATCGGCTGCCCGGCGTGCACCGGCTCGGCGCCGACGGTGCGCAACTCGATGCGGTTCAGTTGCCCGACGTTGTGGTGGAAGCCGATCAGGGTCGTCGCCGCGACCAGCAAGGCCAGCAGCAGGGCCGGGTTGTTGTTGAAGTTCAGGGCGCCGACCAGCATGGCCATCAGCAACACGGCGAAGACCAGGCCGAAACGTGTCGGCAGGATGTAGACGCGCCGCGGATGCAGCCGGATCGGCAGCGGCTCGGCCTGCCGGTAACGGGTCAGCGCCGGCAGGCGCCGTTCGGCATAGCGCATCAGGTCGTCGCGCCAGGCGGCGAGCATGTCAGTCGACGCGCACCGACTTCAGCACATCGGCAGCGAGGGCGTCGCGCGACTGCGTGGCCTCGGCGGCCGGCACCAGACGATGCGCCGCGACCGCGGCGAACACCGCCTGCACGTCCTCCGGCAGCACGAAGCTGCGATCGCCGAGGAACGCCACCGCGCGGGCCGCGGCGAGCAGAGCCAGGCCGGCGCGCGGCGACAGGCCGACGCGGATCTGCGCGTGCTGGCGCGTCGCCGCAAGCAGGCGTTGCACGTAGTCGACGAGCGCCGCGCTGGTGACCACCTGCGCCACGCGCCGCCGCAGGTCGAGCACCTGGGCGGTGTCCAGGCGTGAACTGAGTTGCGTCAGCAGTTCGCGGCGGTCGCTGGCCGCGAGCATGCGCCGCTCGGCGTCGGCGTCGGGATAACCGAGCGAGAGCCGCATCAGGAAGCGGTCGAGCTGCGAATCCGGCAGCGGGAAGGTGCCGGCGAGGTCGACCGGGTTCTGCGTCGCGATCACCAGGAAGGGTTGCGGCAGCGCGCGCGAGGCGCCGTCCGCCGTGACCTGTTGTTCGGCCATCGCCTCGAGCAGGGCCGACTGCGTCTTCGGCGTGGCGCGATTGATCTCGTCGGCCAGCACCAGCTGCGCGAAGATCGGTCCCGGGTGGAAGCGGAACTCGCCGCTGTCGCGGTCGAAGATCGAAACGCCGAGGATGTCGGACGGCAACAGGTCGCTGGTGAACTGGATGCGCTGGTAGCTGAGCCCGAGGCTTTGCGCCATGGCGTGCGCCAGCGTGGTCTTGCCGACGCCGGGCACGTCCTCGATCAGCAAATGGCCGCCGGCGAGCAGGCAGGCGAAACACAGGTCGATCTGGGCGCGCTTGCCGAACACCACCTGATTGACCTGTTCGATGGCGGCGCGCAGGGCTACCTGCGTGGCATCATGGCGATCGACGCGTACCGGTTCCGCACTCATGTTTCGAACTCCTGCTTCCCTGTGCCGATGCTAGCTTGCCCGACACGACGTCCAGAAGCCGCGAACGACCGCGGGGCAGGGCGTTGACCACGTTCGTCGCGCCTTCGTTCCGCTTCGCCCTGATTGCGCTGCTGGCGGCCAAGCTGCTTCTGGCGGCCTGGGTGCCGCCGTTCGGCGACGAGGTGTTCTACTGGCAGGAAGGCCGCAATCTCGCCGTCGGCTACAGCGACTTGCCCTTGTTGACGGCCTGGCTGGCGCGCGCCGGCACGACCGTGTTCGGCGACCACGTGTTCGGATTGCGCGTCGGTTTCGTGTTGTGCGGTTTCGCGACTCTCCTGCTCCTGCTGCACTGGGCGCGATGGCGACAGGTGGCGGCCGGACGGGTCTTGCCCTGGGCCCTGGCCTTGCCGCTGCTGGTGTTGTCGGGACAGTTGGCCACGCCGGATGCGCCGTTGACGCTGACCTTCGTGCTCGCGAGCTATGCGCTGGACCGCGCCCTCGACGACGACCGCTGGCGACACTGGCTGCTGTTCGCCGCCGCCCTGGCCCTGGCCTGGCTCACGCATTGGCGTGCGGCCATGCTGTATCCGGTGGGCCTGCTGCTGTTGGCGATCAGTCCGCGGGCCCGGCCTGCGGCGGCAGGTCGACGTTTCTGGGCAGCGCAGATCATCGGCGTGTGCGGCCTGCTGCCGACGTTGTGGTTCAACCTGCAGCACGACTGGGTCGGTCTGCGCTTCCAGGCCGTGGACCGACATGCCTGGAGCTTCTCGCCGATGTCGCTGCTGCAGCCGCTGGAGCAGGCGCTCACGGTCGGCGTGCTGATGTATCCGCTGCTGCTGTGGGCGATGTGGGTGGCCTGGCGGCGCCGACGCGAGGCCGGCTTCGATGTGATCGCGGCGATGTCGCTGGCCGTCGCCGGCGGATACTTCCTGGCCGGGCTGTTCGCCGATGCCGAGCGCACGCGCTTTCATTGGCCGTTGCCGGCCTACTTGCCGCTGCTGCTGGTCTTGCCGTCGCTGCCCTTCGGCGCAGGCGCGCGATCGTATGCGCGGCTGGCGCGGCGAGTGGCGGCCCTGGTCGCCCTCGCGGTCGCCGCGATGCTGGCCAGTTTCCGCTTTCCGAACGCTGATTGGCCGCCCGGCGGCGCCAACCGTCTCGGCGAGCCCTTCCTCGGCTGGACCGAGGCGGCCGACGCGACGCGCGCCCTGCTTTCGGCGATGCCCGCGGACGCGGTGCTGGTCGCCGACAACTTCCTGTTCGCGGCCCAGCTCGATTTCGCGCTGCGCGGGACGCGTCCGGTGTACGTGCTCGACCATCCGCGCAATACCAAGCACGGCCGCCAGGCGCAGCTTGCGATCTGGTGGCGCGACGAGACGGCGCTGCGATCGCTTGCGCCCGCCCGCGTCCTGCTCGCGGTCGAGGAGAACGCGCTGTACGGCGCGGATACCCTGCCGTTCTACCGGCGCCTGTGCCGCGACTTCGATTCGGTGCGGTTGCGCGACAGCCTGACCCTGTACGGCGAAGGGCGCCGCTTCGTCTGGCTGGACCTGCGCCGGGACGGCGCCGAGGACTGCCGGTTGCCGCCGCTCGCCCTCCTGCACGAGCCGCTGCCCGGTGCGCGTGTGGCGCGCGGCGAGGGCTTCGTGCTCTCCGGCTTCGTGTTGCGCGAACCGCACGGCATCGACGCCTTCGAAGTGCGCGTCGACGGCCGCCGCGACGAGGCGCTCAGTGCCGCCTACGGCGTCGCCGCACCCTACGTGCGCGACATCTGGCCGGACCTGGTCGACGCGAACTGGCCGCATCTCGGCTTCTATCGCGCTGGCGTCGGCCGCGACTGGGCGCCCGGGCGCCACACCATCGAAGTTCGCGCCCGCGTCGACGGCCACTGGCGGCGCATGGCCTGGCGCGAGGTGGTGGTGGTGGAGTGATCAGCCCAGCGCGTCCAGTCCGAATTCGCGCAGCAGCCGGGCGGTGGCGATCAGCGGCAGGCCGACGAGGGCGGTCGGATCGCGGGTATCGATGGCCTCGAACAGGGCGATGCCGAGGCCCTCGCACTTGAAGCTGCCGGCGCAGTCCAGCGACGGTTCGAGCGCGAGATAACGTTCGATCGCGTCCTGACCAAGGGCACGGAAGCGCACGGTCGTCAGGTCGCGTTCGATCCGATGTCGGCCGCTGCCCGCATCGAGCACGGCGACCGCGGTATGGAATTCGACGGCGCGGCCGGCGGCCAGGGAAAGCTGCTCGACGGCCCGTTCGCGCGTGCCCGGCTTGCCCAGCAGCACGCCCTCGCAACTGGCGGCCTGATCGGAACCGATCAGGATCGCACCGGGAAAACGCGACGCCAGCGCCCGGGCCTTGGCCAGCGCCAGGCGTTCGCTGAGGGCGGCCACGGATTCGCCCGGCCATGGCGATTCATCGACTTCGGGCGCGGCGCAGTCGAACGGCAGCCGCAAGCGGGCGAGCAGGTCGCGGCGGTACCGCGAGGTCGAGCACAGGACCAGCGGACGCGTCATTTCGCGAGGCCGTCGGCCCGGGTGTCGTGCCCCGCACCGGTGCCCATCAAGGCATCGGACTGGGCGTAGGCGGCCTGCAGCTCGACCCCGGCGCCGTCCAGTCGCGCCAGTTGTTGTTCAAGCTGGCTCAGGGACTTGCGTGCGGTTTCTGCGACTTCACGGAGCTTGGCGACCGGTGCGGTCATGGCGTTCTCGCGGATCCACAGGCGGTGGCTGAGCACGCGTTTCATGGCGTCCTGGATGCCGGCCTCCGAGGCGAGGGAGGCGCGCGCATTCTCGGTGATGTCGGCCGGCAGGCGACCGAGCAGGGCCTCGAGTTCGCGCATGCGCGTGCGGGTTTCCAGCAGTTTCGCCTCCAGCCGATCGGCGTCGTCGAGCAGGGCCTGAATGGCGAGATTGCGCGCATGCTGGCGCCAGCTGGCGATCGCGAAGCCGATGGCGACCAGGCCGACCAGGGCAATCAGTGCGAGAATCAGGGACATGGCGCGCTCTCTTCAGCCAGCCCCGAGTCTAGCGGCAGCCCCGTCCATCGGGACCGACCCCGTTCACGGAATCGGAAAATCCGATTGACTTCAACGGGGTCGCTGCCTACCATCCGCGCCCTTATGTCAGCGGCCTTCCCCGAAACCGTCGACGCCTGGCGGATGGTGACATCCCAGCGTCATTTCCACGGAAGCCTGCCGATCGCCGCATTGCCGCGTCTCTGCGAGAGTCTTGCCGATTCCTCCGGTCAGCTGCGTTACGAACTCGAGTTCGGGCGCGACGGCCTCGGGGTGGCATTCCTCGCGATCCGCGTCGAAGGCGCGCTCTCGCTGATCTGCCAGCGTTCGCTCGAAGCGTTCGCCTGGCCGGTCTCGCTGAGCGCGCGCCTGGGCCTGATCCGGAACGAAGCCGACGAGTCGGCCTTGCTGCCGGGTTACGAGGCCTTGCTGGTGGGCGGCGATCTC
>CALMWD010000369.1 GCA_937873105.1 uncultured Rhodanobacteraceae bacterium | reverse complement strand
CGACGCCAGCCTGCCCGATGCGCTGTCGGCCTCGCTGGCCATGGCGGTGCACGAGGGCGATGTGGTCGAAGGCCGGCTCGCGCTCGGCGGCGGTGCCGTGCCCGTCGCGGGCGGGGGCACCCTCTACCAGCTCGAGCGGCTGCTGTCGGAATCGGGCGAACAGCAGTTGCTGGTGGCCAAACCGATGCTCGAGCAGGTCAGGCAAGTCTGTGGTCACGACGCCCAGGCCGCGACCGGCCTGGTCAGCGGTCGCGCCTTCCCGATGCTCGACCTGGCCCGGCTCGATGCGCTGGCGCCGCTGACGCCCCTGTCCGAGGGTGGCGGCAGCGACTACGTCACCGTGGTCACGCCCGGTACCTCGATCGCGGCGACCAAGCGCGGAACGACCCAGGACATCGTGCTCGGCAGCGTCTTCGCCGGGCGCTACGAGATCCTGTCGGAACTCGGCGCCGGCGGCATGGGCGTGGTCTACAAGGCGCGCGACCTCGAACTCGACGACGTCGTCGCCATCAAGATGCTGCGCGGCGCCGGCCTGATGGACGCGGAGCAGCTCGACCGGCTCAAGAGCGAACTGAAGCTGGCGCGCAAGATCACCCATCCGAACGTGCTGCGCACCTTCGACTTCGGCGATTCGGACGGACGCCCCTACATCTCGATGGAATACGTGCGCGGCATGACCTTGCGTTACCTGATCAAGCAGGCCGGACGCATTCCGTTTTCGGCCGGCCTGCGCATCGCCCGCCAGCTCTGCGCCGGCTTGGGCGCCGCGCACGAAGTCGGCGTGCTGCACCGGGACATCAAGCCCGAAAACCTGATCCTCGAGGCCAGCGGCAACGCCAAGCTGATGGATTTCGGCATCGCGCGACCGATCCGCCGCTCCGAACCCGGCCACACCCAGCAGGGCATGTTCGTCGGCACGCCGCACTATGCCGCGCCCGAGCAGCTAGCCGGCGACGAGGTCGACCACCGCGCCGACATCTATGCCAGCGGCGTGCTGCTGTGCGAGATGTTCTGCGGCAAGCTGCCGTTCACCGGCAGCAATACGATGGAGATCTACATGGCGCAGATGCAACAGGCGCCGATCAAGCCTTCGGAATACTGGCCGGAGATCCCGGCCGGTCTGGAAGCGCTGATCCTGCGATGCATCGCGCGGCGCGCGGACGACCGCTTCCAGAGCGTGGACGAATTGGGGGCTGCGCTCGCGCAGCTGCGTGCGTGACAGTAGAAGGGGAATCGGCATGAAGATGCGCTGTCTGTGTTTGCTGGCCGCCGTCGTTGTCTTGCCCGCGCCGGCGTTCGCGCAGGACGAGGAAGGCGCGTCGAGCGCCTGGTCCTGGTACGGCGACCTGCAGTTGCGAGTCGACCACGTCCAGGATCTGGCCGGCCGTGACGACGTCGAACGCAATCGCGGACGCGTCCGCTTCGGCGCGCGCCGCCTGTTCGACCAGATCGAGTTCGGGATCGCGCTGGAAGGGGCGCTCGGTTCCGACGACAACCGCGGGATGCCCCCTGCCGATCAGCCCGCCGCCGGCCTTGAACCACTCCACATCCAGCTTGTTCGGGATGTTGTCCTTCGCCCAGAGCAGCAGCATGACCACAAGCCCGAGCGTGAAGGGGAAGGACAGGAAGTTGTGCGCGAACTTGCC
>CALMWD010000368.1 GCA_937873105.1 uncultured Rhodanobacteraceae bacterium | reverse complement strand
GGCCCTGGCGCCGGCCGAGCCCTGGGCCTCGATGCCGAACATCGGCAGCTGGTGAGTCGGTTCGCCGCTGTCGCGTTCGGCGCTGCAGCGGGTGTGACAGATCGCCAAAGCCCGGCGCCATGGCATGGAACTTGTGACGTGGTCCACCATCTGGACCTCGCCGCATGATCGCCTTGAACTTCGTGTCGAAACTGAGATTCCCCGCCGACCAGCTGCCCGAAGCCGGCGATGCCGTCATCGCGCACGTGCTCGATCTCGGCGCCGGTCGCCCGCGCATGCAGCGCGCCTATTGCGACGACGACGGCGTCTGGTCCGCTGCCGAGACCGGCGAGCCGCTGGTGCCGCGCGGTTCGCGCAGCCTGGTCATGGGCTGGGTGCCGGGCGACGACGCGCAGGAACGCAAGTACCGCGAGCGCTACGGTCTGTAACAAGACGCTTCCGCCTCCGCGCCGCTTGCGGCATCCTGCACGGCCATGAGCCGACGCATCGCCTTTGCCGCCAGTCGTACCGAGGAAGCGCAGACCGCGCTGGTCGCCCTGCGCGCGGCGCACGGCGAGATCAAGCCGGCCGAGGCCGAGGTCATCGTCGCGCTCGGCGGCGACGGCTTCATGCTGCAGACCCTGCATCGGTACCGCGATCTCGGCTTGCCGGTGTACGGCATGAAGCTCGGCAGCGTCGGCTTCCTGATGAACCAGTTCCGTCCCGACGACCTGCTCGCACGCATCGAGCAGGCGCGGCCGACGCAGCTGCGTCCGCTGGAGATGGTCGCGGTGTCGGAATCGGGCGCGACCGTCGAGGCGATCGCCTTCAACGAGGTGTCGCTGCTGCGCCAGACCAAGCAGGCCGCGCACATCCGCGTCTCGCTGAATGGCGTGGTCAAGCTCGACGAGCTGATCTGCGACGGCGTCCTGGTCGCGACGCCGGCGGGCAGCACCGCCTACAACCTGTCGGCGCACGGGCCGATCCTGCCGCTCGATTCGCGCGTGCTGGCGATGACGCCGATCTCGCCGTTCCGTCCGCGGCGCTGGCGCGGCGCGGTGCTGCCGGCCTCGGTCGAGGTGCGCTTCGAGATCCTCGACCACTACAAGCGCCCGGTCAGCGCCACGGCGGACGCGAACGAAGTGCGCGACGTCGTGGAAGTGACGGTGCGCGAATCGCCGACGCGTACGGTGACCCTGCTGTTCGACCCCGAACACAACCTGGAACAACGGATCCTCGATGAACAATTCGCGTGCTGAAACCCGCTTCATCCTGCTCGCCTGCGCGATCGCGGCGTCCGCGGGCGTCCAGGCCGGCGACTGGCGCGGCAAGGTCGATCCGCGCATCGATGCGGCGATCCGGAGCAAGTCGTCCGCGCCGATCGACGTCTTGATCGAACCTGTTGCCGGCGCGAAGCAACGTGTCGACGCGCTTGCGTTGTCGGCTGTGACGCCGCCGGAGCAACGGCCTTCCGTGATCTATGCGGCGTTGGCTGCCGATGCCAAGCACAACCAGCGTTCGATCGTGCGCTGGCTCGACCTTCGCGGCATCGCGCATCGAGATTTCGTCGTGATCGACCGCATTGCCGCAAGCTTGGATGCGCGGCAGGTTGCCGAACTGGCGGCGCGTGCCGACGTCGCGAAGCTGCATTTCGATGCGCCGATGAAAGCTTTGCCTGTCGAACAGTCCTTCGCGAAGGATGCGTGTACTGGTGATGGCAATCCGACTTGGGGATTGACCAAGATCGGTGCCCCGAGCGTGTGGAGCACCTACGGTGTCCGCGGGGCGGGCGTCGTGGTCGCGGGTCAGGACACGGGTTACGACTGGGACCATCCTGCGTTACAGCCGCAATATCGCGGCTGGAATGGCGTGGCCGCGAACCACAATTACAACTGGCATGACGCCATTCACGGGGACCACCCTGGAAGCACCGTACCCAACTCGTGCGGCTTCGACCTGTCGTCGCCTTGTGACGACGGAAGTCACGGCACGCACACGATGGGCACCATGGTCGGATTCAATGGCGGCAACCGTATCGTCGGCGTAGCGCCGGATGTCGTCTTCTTCGAGGTAGGGCCCGGTCTGCACCTCGATCAGCAGGGCGGTCCCGGCCCCCGGGTTTTCAAGCCGGTGTATCGCACCCACCGGCACATGGACCGATTCGCCGGGCATCAGGTCACGGACCGAGCCATCGACCGTCACGCGGGCCGATCCCGCGACCAGAACCCAGTGCTCGACGCGGTGGCGGTGGCTTTGCAGCGACAGGCGCGCGCCGGGGGCGACGGCCAGCCGCTTGACCTTGTA
>CALMWD010000367.1 GCA_937873105.1 uncultured Rhodanobacteraceae bacterium | reverse complement strand
GATCCGCGGCGAGGGCACCTCGAACGACTACATGCTGCCGGAAGTGCCGGCGCTGCCGGCGTTCTCGTTGCAGCGCGCGGTGTCGACGATGATCCGCGACCTCGACCACGACTACTGGACCGGCACCGTCTACACCACCAACCGTCGCGTCTGGGAACACGACGAGGCGTTCAAGGAATACCTGCGCAAGACCCGCGCGATGGCCATCGACATGGAGACGGCGACGGTGTTCGCGGCCGGCTTCCACAACGAGATCCCGTCCGGCGCGCTGCTGCTGGTCTCGGACCAGCCGATGATTCCCGAAGGCGTCAAGACCGAGGCCTCGGACAAGAAGGTGACCGTCGGCTTCGTCGACGCGCACGTCAAGATCGGCATCGAAGCCTTGCGACTGATCCGTCGCCACGGCAAGTCGGTCAAGCACCTGCGCTTCGACGAATAACGGACGCCGGAAACGACGACGGGGCGCCTGGCCCCGTCGTCGATCAGAAGTTGAACTGGAACAGGATGACCTGCGGGTCGGCGTCCGGCTTGGCCTGGTCGAACTGGACCCGGCAGGTGAACTTCTGCTTGGTCTCGTTCGGCTGGCCGGCGTCGAGCGTGGCTTCCGACTCGATGTCGATGATGCCGTCGGCGTCGGTCTTGGCGGCGGCGGCGACCGCCGGGATGTCGGCGGCATAGGGTCGATCGCCGTCTTCCTGCTGGATCTTGCGACCCATCTCGGCGATGCAGGCCTTGGCCGCGCGCGTCTCCTTCGACTCGCTGCAACCGGCCAGCAACAACGACGCGCCGATCAACAGGCCAAGACCGGATGCCCTCACCACTGCAATTGTTCGCATGGCTCTTCCCTCCACTGTCCGGGTCAGACTAGCGTATGGTGACCCATGTCTCAATTCGTCGAGCATGCAAACGATTGCGGCGATGACGAATCTTTGACGTTCGTCAACGCCGGTTCAGTAGCGGGGCACGCTTGGGTCGATGCGTTGCGACCAGGCGTCGATGCCGCCTTCGACGTTGAACAGGTTGCGGAACCCGGCGGCACGGAAACGCTCCGCGACGGCGCGGCTGGACTGGCCGTGATGGCAGAGGAAGGCCAGCGGCGTGTCCTTCGGCAAGGCCAGCAGCGATGTCTCCTCCTCGTCCAGCACCCGCGCCCCGGCGAACGGCGCGGCGGCGCGCGGCGCCGGCGGGCGCACGTCGATCACTTGTACGGCGCCCTGGTCCAGGGCTTGAGCCAGCGCCTCGACCTCGATCGGCTTGACCGCTGCCGGCGCATTCGGATTGCGCAACGACAGGCCCGCGCCCTGGGCCGTCTCGACCCAGTCGATCTCCAGGCCGCGCGCGCGCGGCGCCGTGGACAGGTCCATGTGGATGGCGATGCCGGCATCGCGCGCGACGATGTCGTGTTCCGACCCCTGCTTCAGGAAGAACTGGGCGCGGAAATGTTCGTCGATCGCGAGATGCAGCACCTCGTCGCCTGCATCCAGGGTCGCGGTGCGCAGTGCTTCGGCGGCGGCTTCGCTGATGTGGATGGCCGGCGGCGTGCGATCCGGCTTCGCGAGGCCGAGCAGTTCGTGCAAGGCGCCGCTGTTGGCCATGTCGTTGAGGATGTCGGCACCGCCGACGAGTTCCCCGCGCACGTACAGCTGCGGGATGGTCGGCCACTGGCCGTAGACCTTGATCGCCTCGCGCAGCTCGGGGTCGGCGATCACGTCGACGTCGTGGAAGTCCGGCGTCACCGCCGCCAGCGTGCGCGCCGCGCCGGCCGAGAAGCCGCAACGCGGTTCCGCGCGCGTGCCCTTCATGAACAGCACGACAGTGTGTTGGGCCAGCAGCGTCTCGATGCGCGCGCTCAATTCGGGGGTCAGGCTCATGGCGTACTCCGGATCCGGGCCGGACATGCTAGCGGAAGCGGCGTCGCGGGCCGCTGCGGCGTCGCACCGCCGCCGCAATCCCGTTACCCTTCGCCACATTTCACGAATGGAGTATTCGCATGATGCGTCGAACCCTGCTGGCCGCCGCGATCGGTGCCGCCCTGGTCATGAACGCGAGCGCGCAACAGGCGCCCGCCGACACCGCGACCAGTATCCCGCTGACTTATGTCGGCACCAATGTCAGCGCCGGCGTCAGCGTCTCCGACGAAGGCGATTTCGGCGGCGAAGTGCGCGCGTTCTGGGGCATCAAGCCCGAATCGCTGTGGTTCGGCGAAGCCTGGGGACAGGACTACGGCGCGGCCGGCGTGAAGTTCGGCCGCCACTGGATCTTCGGCGATGGCTCGCGCGAGCGTGAAGCCGAGCAGCCGGGCTCGACCACGGTGGCCAAGCTGTTCGTGGCCTGGGATCGCAACCGCTGGCGCGACGAAAAAGCCACGCTCGGCATCGGCATGGAGCGCGAGCGCTGGTTCGGCAGCATCGCCGTCAGCAGCGCGCTGACCGACGAGCGCCTGGTGGACAGCGACCTCGGCGTCGTGAACAACACGCTGACCGGCACCGAGAACGGCCGACCCTACGAGCAGGCGCAGACCATCGAGACACTGGTCGAGCCTTTCGAGCACCCCTCCGACACCGCCCTCGGCCACCGACAGCGCCGGCTTCTCCGCATAGGTGAGGGCGTGCATCAGTACCACCAGGTCGAAGCTGCCGTCGTCGAAGGGCAGTGCGTGCATGTCCGCCTCGCGCACTTCGACGTTGCGGTAGCGCTTCAGGCGCTCCTGCGCGCCCAG
>CALMWD010000366.1 GCA_937873105.1 uncultured Rhodanobacteraceae bacterium | reverse complement strand
GTGGCGGTCGAGTCGACCTACAACGCCTACTGGCTGATCGACGGTCTGCAGTCGCAGGGCTATCCGATGCGGATGGTCAACACGCTGGCGGTGCCGCAGTACGCCGGACTCAAGCACGGCGATGACGACAGCGATGCCCATCACCTCGCGGAATTGATGCGGTTGGGGCTGCTGCCGACGTCGTACATCTACCCACGCGAGCAACGTCCGCTGCGCGACCTGCTGCGACGCCGGATGCTGCTGATGCAGCAGTCAGTACGCCTGCTGCAATCGGTGCAAGGCTACTGGGCGCGCGCCACCGGCCAGCGGCTGTCGGCCAACGGGTTCCGACAGCTGACCCGTCAGCAACTGAGCGACACCTTCCCGGAACCGACCGAACTGTTTGCCGTGGTCAGCCTGATCCAGATGTGGCGCGCCCTGCAGGAGAAGATGGCGGCGATGGAGACCTGGCTGACCGAGGACACGCGGCGGCGACGCGAACTGATCGCACTGCGGACGGTGCCGGGCATCGGCAAGGTGCTGGGCCTGACGATCCTGCTGGAGAGTGGCGAAATGACGCGCTTCGAGGCGGTCGGCCAGTACACCTCGTACTGCCGACTTGTCCCTGCGCTGCGCTTCTCCAACGGCAAGAAGAAAGGCGTCGGCAACCGCAAGTGCGGTAATCGTTACCTGGCCTGGGCCTGGATGGAGGCGGCCAACTTCGCAATCCGCTTCGAGCCAGGCATCCAGCGCTGGTATCAGCGCAATGCAGCCCGCAAGCCGCGTCTGGTCGCGCTCAAGGCCGTGGCGCACAAGCTGGCGCGCGCCGGCTATTACCTGCTGCGCGACGGCGGCGCGTTCGACGTCCATCGCGCCTTTGCCTGACCCTGCACGGCCGCATCCTGGAACAGGGGTCTGGCACAACCATCCACTCTGAAGAGGAGCGGCCGTGCAGCCATCTTCCACCGCCCGTCGTCCGAGCCAAGCAAGGGTGGTCTTCAAGACCGCGACTCTGAGGCAACCATGCCTGTGGACGGCACGACGGCAGACCGAGCGAGTGTTGGGCGCAATCTGCGTGGGCTGCGAAAGCGGCTAGATCCCGAAGGGTGACGGAGGCGGTGACCCGCCTCGCATCAGAAACACTGCGGAAGCCGGTGGACAGGTCAAGGCGATGCCTTCAGCCCGGATGCGGGAGATCTTTCTTCGTGCCTATTGACCACGGCGGCGAAATGGTGACCCCGTTTCCTCGCCGGCAATTACTTCGCGGGCGCTGCCTTCGCCTCGGCGATATACGCCCGGATCTGCGATTCCAGCACCGGCAGCGGCAGCGAGCCCTGCGCCAGCACCGCGTCGTGGAAGGCGCGGACGTCGAACTTCGGGCCCAGCGCGGCCTCGGCCTCACGGCGCAGGCGCATGATCGTGAGCTCGCCCAGCTTGTAGCTCAGCGCCTGGCCCGGCCAGCTGATGTAGCGGTCGACCTCGGTGGTGACCTCGTGCTCGGACAGCGCGGTGTTGTCGCGCAGGTAGGCCAGCGCGCGGTCGCGGGTCCAGCCCTTGTGGTGCACGCCGGTGTCGATCACCAGCCGGCAGGCGCGCCACATCGCATAGGTCAGGCGCCCGAAATCCTCGTACGGGGTTTCGTAGATGCCCATTTCCTTGCCCAGCCATTCGGAATACAGGCCCCAGCATTCGCCGTAGGCGCTGATGTAGTCCTTGCGGAAGTCGGGGACCTCGCCCTGTTCGCGCACCAGCGAGCCCTGCAGCGCATGCCCGGGCGCGGATTCGTGCAGGGTCAGCGCGGGCAGGTTGTACAGCGGCCGGCTGGGCAGGTCGTAGGTGTTGAGCCAGTAGGTGTCGGCGCCACCGCGGCCGGCGGTCCAGAACGGCGCGATGTCCGGCGGCACCGGCACGATGGTGAAGCGCCCGCGCGGCAGGGTGCCGATCAGCTTGCCGATCTCGCCGTCCACCCGCTTGGAGATCCACGCGGCGCGGTCCAGCAGTTCCTGCGGGGTCTTTGCGTAGAACCGCGGATCGGTGCGCAGGAAGGCGATGAACTCGGCGAAGCTGCCCTGGAAGCCGACCTGCCGGATGATCGCGTCCATCTCCGCGCGGATCGCCGCGACTTCGCGCAGGCCGATCGCGTGGATCTCGTCGGGCGAGAGGTCCAGGGTCGTGTACTTGCGGACCTGCTCGCGGTACCAGGCCTGGCCGTCCGGCATCGCCTCGGCGGCCAGCGTGGGGCGCGCCTTCGGCAGGTACTCGCTGCGGAAGAACGCCAGCAGCCGTGCGTAGGCCGGCACCACCGCATCGCGGATCGCGGCAAGGCCCTCGGCGCGCAGCGCGTCCTGTTCGGCGGCAGGAATCGTCTGCGGCATCTTGCGGTACGGATCGAAGAAGTTGGAGGACTCGATGTCCTTGAGTTCGGCGATCATCGCGATCGACCCGTCGCGCCCGTCCAGCACCGCGCGCGGCACCGAGAACCCGCGCGCCAGGCCCGCGCGCATGTTGGCCATCTGCTGGTCGAAGTACCGTGGCACGTCGCGCAGGCGCGCTGCGTAGGCGCGGTAGCCGGCGGCATCGCGCGGCGTGGCCCGGGCCATGAAGCCCAGGTCGGACCAGAACGAGCTGTCCGCGTTGAACGGCATCTCGTAGTCGCGGAAGCGCAGTTCCGCGGCCATGTGCGCGATCTGCGGGCGGTACACCGCGTAGTTCACCTGTTCCTTCGGCGACAGTTTCGACGCGTCGATGCCGTCGAGTTGCTTCAGCACGCCGTCGAGGTAGGCCAGGCGCCGCGCCTGCGCCTCGGGGCCTACGTCGGCCAGCGTGCTGGC
>CALMWD010000365.1 GCA_937873105.1 uncultured Rhodanobacteraceae bacterium | reverse complement strand
GACGGCCGACGGCCGAGGCCCCGCCGAACCATTGCTGTTCGAGCGCGTCGTTGACGACCAGCAGGTCGTCGCGCGGCTCGGTGGTGTCGAGCAGGCGACCGCTCAGCAGATCCAGGCCCATGGCCCGGAAATAGGTCGGCGAGGCCTGCTGGTATTCGACGCGGCGCTCGACCGACGCATCGTCGCCGCCCGGTCCGCCGATGCGGATGTCGCCGTTGAAGCCGGCGCCGTCGATGACCGGCACGCGCAACACGAAGCCGGCCGAGCTCACGCCCGGCAGCCCCTGTACCGCGGCCTCGACCTCGGCAAGGAAACGCGCGGCGCGTTCGACCACGGCCCTGTCTTCCGGCGTGTCCGTGCCTTGCGCACGGTACTTCGCCGGTAAGGCCAGGTGCGCGGTCCAGACGCCGGTCGGGTCGAAGCCCGGGTCCTCGTCCAGCACCTGGCGCAGGCTCTTGCCGAGCAGGCCGGCGCCGAGCAGCAGCACGAAGCACAACGCGATCTGGACCGCCACCAGCACGCGGCGCGAACGCATGCCGGCGCGATCCGGCGTGCCCGAGCGCGCACGCAGCCCGGACGAACCGTCGCCGGCCGAACGGTGCACCGTGCGCGCCGTCAGCAGTGCGGCGACGAGGGCGACGAGCAGTGCCACGGCGAAGACTGCGAGCATCGACCACGGCCCGGGTTGCAGGCGCTCCGGATACGCGATCCACGATCCGCCCTGGTCCGCGAGCAGGCGCACGAGCACCTGCCCGAGCAGGATGCCCAGCAGCGCGGCGACCGCGGCCGCCGCCGTCGTTTCCAGCACCAGCATGCGCGCCAGCCGGCGCGGATGCGCACCGAGGGCGATGCGCGTCGCGAACTCGCGGCGGCGCGTCTCGGCGTCGGCGAGCAGCAGATTGCTCAGGCTGGCGGCGCCGACCAGGATCAGCAGCACGATGCCGGCCAGCAGCAGCGAGGTCACGCGCCCGGTCGAGCGCACCACCAGTTCTGCCAGCGGCACCGCGCGCAGGCGCAGGCCCTCGTGATTGTCGGGATGCTGGCGCGCCAGCGCCTCCGCCAGCTGGGCGAGCTGGGCCTGCGCCTGTTCGAGGCCGAGCTCCGGGCGGATGCGCGCATGCAGCAGATAACGATTGAAGCCGCGTTCGCCGCCGCCCACGGGCATCGCCAGCGGCAGCGCGATCGCGGCGCGTCCCGGCAGTTCCAGCGACGCCGGCGCCACCGCGACCACGCGGTGCGCGCGTCCGTCGAGCATCAGCAGGCGCCCGACCGCATCCGGGGCCGCGCCCATCAGGTCGCGCCAGGCGGCGTGCGACAGCACGACCTCGTCGGCCGCGATCGTCGGCACTTCGGCGCCCTGGAAGAAGCGCCCCATCGCCGGCGCCAGGCCGGCGACATCGAACCATTGTCCGGTCAGCCGTACCGAGGCGACCCGCTGCGCGGCGCCGCTGCCGGTGAGCACGGCATTGCCGTTCTCGTAGGCCGCGAAGGCGCTGAACACGCGCTGCTCGCGCATCAGGTCGAGGAAGGCCGGGCCCGACACCGGCGGGCCGACGCCGTCCACGCCCTGCTCGCGGCGCACCATGACGATGCGGTCCGGGTCCGGATACGGCAAGGGGTTCATCAGCACGCGCTCGACCACGGTGAACACGGCGAGCGCGCCGGCGAAGGCGATGCTCAGGCTCAGCGCCGCCCCGACCCAAAGGCCGGGACGCTGGACGGGACGGAGGCGCCGTAGCGCGGACAATCGGGAGAGGAGATCCATCGTCTTACTCGTGGCGGAGCGCCGTCATCGGCGAGATGCGCGCGGCACGGCGCGCGGGGAACCAGCTGGCGGCCAGCAAGGCCAGGGTGAGCACGAGCAGCGCGCCGACGAAGGCGATGCTGTCGCCCGCGACCAGCCCGAAAACGAGGCCGGATGCCGCCATCGCCGCCATCGCCGCCAGCACCAGGCCGAGACCGAGCCCGATCGCGCCGAGGCGCAGGCCGCGGCCGAGCACGTCGCGTTCGATGCGTTGCGGCGTCGCGCCCATCGACAGGCGCACGCCGATCTCGCGGGTGCGGCTGGCGACGAAATACGCGACCAGGCCGTAGGTGCCGATGCCGGCGAGCAGCAGGCCGAGCGCGCCGAGCACGCCGGCGACCCCGCTGGCGATGCGCTGCGGCAACAGGTTCAGGGCCACGGTGTCGGCGAGCGCGTGCACCGGCGGACGCGGCAATTGCGCGTCGACCGCGACGAAGGCCTCGCGCACGTGGCGTTCGATCTCCGCCTTGGACAGGGCCGAGGTCAGCAGCAGCGAGTACTGGGCGAGGTCGCGTTGGCGCGCCGGCAGATAGAGGAACGGCTTGCCGTGTTCGTCCAGCCGCGAATACTTGCTGTCCGCGGCCACGCCGATGATGCGCAGGCTGCCGCCGTCGACGCCGTCGTAGGGCACCACCTGCCCGATCGCCGACGCGTCGCCGAACAGGGCCTGCGCCAGGGCGGCGTTGACGATCGCCACCGGCGCCGCGCCGGCGGCATGGGCGGTCGAGAAGGATTCGCCGCGGAGCGCGATCTGCAAGGTCTCGAAGTAGTCGTCGGAGACGACATTCGTCGCCGCGTAGCGCACCGGTTCGGGGGTCGCCTCGGTGCCGAGCGCCCCCATCACCATCTCGTTGCCGGACAGGGGCAAGATGCGCGCGTAGGCCACGTGCTCGATGCCCGGGACGGTCGTCAGGCGTTCGGCGATCGCGGCCTCGTGGCCGTGGCTCGTCGGCTCGTAGTAGCGGGCGTCCGCGAGATCGTCGGGCAGGTACTGCTGCGCGGCGCCGCCGTGCGGGTGGTCGTGCGCGTACAGGTAGCCCTGACCGTGGCCGAGCGCCTTGGCGCCCGCGTAGTGGGCGTCGCGAAGATGGAAGGGCACGGCACCGCCCTTGCCCGCCGTCACGTCGGACTGCGCCTTGCCGATCGCGGCGATCACCGCGTTCGACTTGGGGGCGGTCGCACACGCGATGACCGCGTGCGCGAGGGTGATGCGGCCCTCCGGCAGCCCGATCAGCTGGACGGCCTGCGCCGCCGCCACACAGGTCTGCAGCACCGACGGCGCGGCCATGCCGATGTCCTCGCTCGCCAGGACGATCAGGCGGCGCGCGATGAATCGGGGGTCCTCTCCCCCGGCCAGCATGCGCGCGAGGTAGTGCAGGCCCGCGTCGACGTCGGAGCCGCGGATC
>CALMWD010000364.1 GCA_937873105.1 uncultured Rhodanobacteraceae bacterium | reverse complement strand
CGTCGTGTCGGCACCGGATGAGTACGGTGCGGTCGATTTCCTCGTGCTGGCGTACGGTCGCCTGCAGCCCGCGGGGCGCCGTTCGGTCAGCGCGAACTGACGTACTTTTCGCGGCGAATGGCAGGTACCGGCAGACCGAAGCCCTTGAGTGCCTCGAAGCTGGCGTCGACCATGTTCGGATTGCCGCACAGGTAGGCGATGTCGCGCGCGGCGTCCGGCGCGAATGCCGGCAACGCCTCCTGCACATAGCCGCGGCGGTCGTCGTCGCGCGCGTTGGCGCGCGCCTCGCGCGACAGGCAAGGGACATAGCGGAACCACGGGTGGGCGTCGGCGAAGGCGTCGAACTCGTCGGCATAGAGCAAGTCGGCGGCGGCACGCGCGCCCTGCAGCAGCACGACTTCGACGCCGCGCTCGCGATGGTGGCGGACCAGTTCGGGCAACATCGCGCGGTACGGCGTGACGCCGGTGCCGGTGGCGATCAGCAGGTAGCGCGCGTTCTTGTCGGTATCGAACAGCACGAAGCGGCCGTACGGACCGCTGGCCTGCACCGTCTCGCCCGGCGCGAGCGCGCTCAGCAACTGGGTCGCGGCGCCGCCCTCGACGTAGGACACGGCGATCTCGATGTGGCCTTCGGGGTTGTACGGATCGTCGGCCATGGTCGCGACCGAGTAGCTGCGCTTGGTCGGCTTGCCGTCCTCGTACTCGAAATGGACCTGCAGGAACTGGCCGGGGATGAAGGCGAGTTCCTGGCCGTCGGCGCGGTCGAAGGCGAGGTGGCGCACGGTCGGCGCGACCATGTGCGCCCGCGCCAGTCGCAACACAAATTGTTCGGCCATCGATGCACTCCGTCAGGGGCGGCGATTCTAGCCGCTGTGCTAGCCTCGCGCGCCGAATTTGGAGCGGTGCATGACCGAACTGGCGCTTTCCATCCGCGGACTCGAGAAGACCTACGACAACGGCGTCAAGGCGCTGCGCGGCATCGACCTCGACGTCGCCGCCGGCGATTTCTTCGCCTTGCTCGGCCCGAACGGCGCCGGCAAGTCGACGACGATCGGCATCGTCACCTCGCTGGTGCGGCCCACCGCGGGCAGCGTCCGCGTGTTCGGCCACGACCTGGCGACGCAGCGCGAGGCGGCCCTGTCCTGCGTCGGCGTGGTGCCGCAGGAAATCAACTTCAACCAGTTCGAGAAGCCCATCGACATCGTCGCCAACCAGGGCGGCTTCTACGGCCTGCCGCGCAAGCTCGCGCGCGAACGCGCCGAGAAATACCTGAAGCTGCTGTCGTTGTGGGACAAGGCCGAGGTCGCCGCGCGTACCCTGTCGGGCGGCATGAAGCGGCGGTTGATGATCGCGCGGGCGATGGTGCACGAGCCGCGCCTGCTGATCCTCGACGAACCCACGGCCGGCGTCGACATCGAGATCCGCCGCTCGATGTGGCAGTTCGTCCAGGGCATCAACGCCGCCGGCACCACGGTGATCCTGACCACGCACTACCTCGAGGAGGCGGAGAGCCTCTGCCGCAACATCGCGATCATCGACAAGGGCGTCATCGTCGAACACACCGCGATGAAGACGCTGCTGGCCAAGCTCGACCGCGAGTCCTTCATCCTCGACCTGACCGCCCCGATCGAGGCCTGCCCGGACATCGGCATCGTGCACCTGAAGCGCATCGACGCGACCACGCTCGAAGCCGACGTGCCGAAGGGCACCACCCTGAACGAACTGTTCGACGCGCTGGCGCGCACCGGCATCCGCGTGCGTTCGCTGCGCAACAAGGCGAACCGCCTGGAGGAACTGTTCCTGAGCCTGGTCGAACGCGGCAACGGAGGTGCGCGATGAACGCCGCCGGCAACATCGAGGCGCTGAAGACCATCGTCCATCGCGAGGTCCACCGCATCCTGCGCATCTGGGGCCAGACCCTGGTGCCGCCGGCGATCACGATGACCCTGTACTTCGTCATCTTCGGCAACCTGATCGGCGCGCGCATCGGCGAGATGCACGGCATCCGCTACATCGACTTCATCGTGCCCGGCCTGATCATGATGTCGGTGATCCAGAACAGCTACGGCAACATCGTGTCGAGCTTCTTCGGCTCGAAGTTCCAGCGCTTCGTCGAGGAGATGCTGGTCAGTCCGACCCCGAACTGGGTGATCCTGACCGGCTACGTGCTCGGCGCGGTGGCGCGCGGCCTGATGGTCGGCGCGATCGTGCTCGTGGTCGGCATGTTCTTCACGCGCATCCAGCTGCACCACCCGCTGGTGACGCTGGCGACCCTGCTGCTGACCTCGGTGATGTTCGCCTTCGCCGGCTTCATCAATGCGATGTACGCGAAGAAGTTCGACGACATCGCCATCGTGCCGACCTTCATCCTGACTCCGCTCACCTACCTCGGCGGCGTGTTCTACAGCGTTTCTTTGCTGCCGCCGTTCTGGGAGAAGGTGTCGCAGATGAACCCTATCCTGTACATGGTCAGCGCCTTCCGTTACGGCCTGCTCGGCATCAGCGACGTGCCGCTGGGCACGGCCTTCGCGGTGATGATCGGCTTCACCGTCGCGCTCGGCGCGTTCTCGATGCGCCTGCTGGTGCAGGGCAGGGGCCTGCGGGCCTGAGCCTCATCCCGGCAGGCGGAAGAAGCGCGTCGCCGTCGCGGTGCTGTTCGCGGCGGTGGCCGCGGGGTCTTCGCCGCGGTCGCGGGCGATCTCCTCGCAGATGTGCGGCAGGAATGCAGGTTCGTTGCGGCGGTGGCTCGGTTTCGGTTTCAGCGTGCGCGGCAGCAGGTAGGGCGCGTCGGTCTCGATCATCAGGCGATCGGCCGGGATCAGCCGGACCAGCTCGCGCAGGTGCTGGCCGCGGCGTTCGTCGCAGATCCAGCCGGTGATGCCGATGAAGAAGCCGCGGTCGAGATAGTCGACCAGTTCGTCGCGTTCGCCGGTGAAGCAATGCACCACCGCCGGCGGCAGGCGGTCGCGCAGCGCGTCGACGATCGCGATGAAGTCGGCGTGGGCGTCGCGCTGGTGCAGGAACAGGGGTTTCTGCACGTCGACGGCGATCTTGAGCTGTTGCTCGAAGGCGAAACGCTGGGCGTCGCGCGGCGAGAAGTCGCGGTTGTAGTCGAGTCCGGTCTCGCCGACGGCCACCACTTCCGGGTGCGCGAGCAGGGTGCGGAACAGGTCGTCGATGTCGCCGTCGTACTCGTGCGCGTGGTGCGGGTGCAGGCCGGCGGTCGCGTACAGGAAGCCCGGATGCGCGGCGGCCAGCTGCTGCGCCTCGACGCTGCCGCTGCGCGAGGCGCCGGTCACGACGATGCGCCCGACCGCCGCCGCGCGGGCGCGATCCAGTACCGCCGCCAGGTCGTGCGCGAAGCTTTCGTGGGTCAGGTTGGCGCCGATATCGATGTAGGCCATGGCATGCAAGTGCTGAACGGGCGCGCGAGTATAGTGGCGCGGTTAACCACGGATTCAGTGCGCCCGCCGCATCGTGCGGCGCGCATCCACAGGAGCCTTACGATGAAACGCGTCGCTGCCCTTGCCTTCGTCTTCGCCGCGTCGTCCGCGGCGGCCTACACCCCGGTCTCGGGCTTCTGGTGGAACCCCAACGAGTCCGGCACCGGCATCGCCATCGAGATCGAGGACAAGACCCTGTTCATGGCGGCCTACGTGTTCGACGCGCAGGGTCGGTCGACCTGGTTCACGAGCTCGGGCAACCTGACCACGAGCAGCGTCAACGGCGCCACCTACTACAACGTCTACAACGGCACGCTCCACGGCTTCGCCAACGGCCAGGTCATCGGCGGTCCCTACTTCTTCCCGCAGATCCTGACCGGGGCCGGCGGTCCGGTGCAGATCGTGTTCAACCCGAACGACGAGAGCAAGGCCACCCTGACCTGGGGCGGCCGCACGCTGCCGATCGAGAAGCTCGACTATTACATCGCCTGGGGCGCAGACCGCGAAACCGAGCGCATGATCGGCGAGTGGTCGGTGGTCGTGGACGCCTACGCGCGCGGCGGCGACTACGCGTTCTACCCCTACTACGGCGACGTGCTGATCTTCGACCAGATCGATCGCAGCACGAATCCGGACCTTTACGAAGGCTGCCGCGCCGACACCTCGCTGATCGGCCGCTGCACCAACAACGCGCTGGCCTACCACGATGCCGCCGGCTACTACGACGCCGCGCGCAACGAGCATGTCGCGATCGTCACCGACGCCGTGGCCTCGGGCAGCAGCCCGGCCCTGTATTGGGCCTATTACCTCAACGTGAACACCTCCGATTTCGAGGGCGTCGTCGAGTGGTATTTCGGCAACGACAACTCGTCGCCGGGCAACGGTCCCTACTACCCGGTCCGCGGCTACCGCTCGGGCAGCCGCAGCTTCGTGCTGAACAACGGCGCCGGCCCGGCCGTGGCCGACGAGGCCGATGCCAAGCGCGCCTTCGAACCGCGCTCGCTGGCCAAGCAGATCATGGCCCAGAACGGCGGCAAGATGCCCCAAGGGCTGAGCGCCGAGGAAGTGCAGGCGCGTTACGGCATCGACGTGCACGCGCACCGCGCCAAGCTGCAGGAACTCCAGGCCTCGCTCGGCAAGTAGGCCGGGCAGTCACGGGATGCATCGCGAACACGCGATGCATCCGGGCGCTCAGATCAGGCGCTGGTGGATGGCCTTGAGCACGGCGCGGGTGCGGTCGCCGGTCTGCAGCTTGTCCAGGATGTCGCTGACGTAGTTCTTGACCGTGCCGGTGGCCAGGTCGAGGCTGCGCGCGATTTCCTTGTTCGAATGGCCGGCCGCCATCAGGCGCAATACCGACAGTTCGCGCTCGGTCAGTTCGGGCGCCGCATCGACGGGCAGGCCGTCGGGGCGCGGGCGTTCGGCCAGGGCGATGGACGGGTTCAGGGTGGTCGTCGTCACCGGCTGCAGCAGGAACTCGCCGCGCGCGACGCGCTCGATCGCCGCCTTCAGTTCCTCGGGCGACACGTCCTTGAGCAGGAAGCCGTTGGCGCCGGCTTCGACGGCGGCGCGGAACAGCGCGTCGTCGTCGAAGGTGGTGAGCAGGATGCAGGGCGTGTCGCGGCCGCGCGCGCGCAGCATGCGCAGGACGTCGATGCCGCCGATCCCGGGCATGCGGATGTCGCTGACGATCACGTCGACCGCGGTCGTGTCCAGCGCGGCCAGCAATTCCTCGCCATTCGCCGCTTCGACCACGACGGCGATGCCGGGCTGGGTCAGCAGGGCCTTCAGGCCTTTGCGCACCAGCGCCTGATCGTCGGCGAGGGCGATGCGCAGGTTCATGCCGGCAGCACCACGCGCAGTCGCGTGCCGGCGCCGTCGCGTTCGATGGCGAATTCGCCGCCGTGTTCGTCGATGCGTTCGCGCATGCCGGTGAGGCCGTGCCCGGCGCGAATCGGGCCGCGCCCGCGGCCGTCGTCGGCGATATCGAGGCGCAATTGCGCGCCGTCGCGCTGCAGGGTCACCGTCACGTGCTCGGCGTCGGCATGGCGCACCGCATTGGTGATGCCTTCCTGCACCACCCGCACGATGGTCTGCGCGACGTCCAGCGAATCGACGCGCAGCGACGGGTCGATGGCGATGCGGATGGTCGGCTTGCGGAACGGCGCGGCCAGCGAATCCAGCACGCGGCGCAGGTCGATGCCGTCTTCGCCGCGCATCTGCCGGACCACGCCGCGCAGATCGCCGAGCAGTTCGTCGGCCAGGCGCGTGCACAGCGCGACCTCGTCGGCCAGGTGCGCAGGCGCCTGTCCCTGCAGCGCCCGCAGATTGAGCTTGAGCGCGGTGAGCTTGTGCCCGGCGACATCGTGCAGCTCGCGCGACAGCCGCAGGCGCTCCTGATCGCGTGCGCCCTCGGCCAGCAGCGAACGTGTGGCCACCAGCTCGGCATTGATCGCGCGCAGCTCCTCGGCGCGGCGTTCGGCGCTGGCGGCGAGACGCGCCATCAGCACCGCGAACGACTGGAATCCGACCTGCATGACCACGCTCAGCGCGGCGTTGGCGTCCCAGCGCAGCTTGGCGATGACGGCGTAGAGGACGAGGTTGCTGGCCAGCATCCACAGCACCAGGGCCCGCGTCGGCCACAGCGCGGCCGCCTGGGCAACCACGATGATGACCAGGATCGGCGTCGACCACACCCGCGTGCAGCCCACCAGGGCCAGTGCGCACAGGCCCTGCGCCAGCACCGCGGCCGTGCAGGCCGCGCCACGCAGGCGGCCGCCCATGCTGGCGAGCAGGGTGGCGACGAACAGCGCCAGCAAGCCCGCCGAGACCGCGACCGGCACGCCGCTGCGTGCGGCGCCGAAGTCCTGGCGCCACAGGTCGAGCGCGACCGCGATCCAGGTGACGTGTGCCGCGAGGTTCAGCGGCGAGGCCTGCTGGCGCAGCCAGGCGGGTACATGCGGATTCATGGGTGCAGCGTCGCCGGCCCGGGGCTGCGATGCAAGCCGATATGACCTCTGGCAGGTCGTGGCATGACCGCCGGCGTCTGCCGCCGCCGGGGCTCCGTCGCGACCATGGCGGCCACTTCGAGGAGGACGCCATGGACCTGTACACGATCGCGAAATTCCTGCACATTGGCGCCGGTACGACCGCGCTGGTCGGCTTCTGGACCGCTGGTCTGGCGCGCAAGGGCGGCGCCGTGCACGTCCGTGTCGGACAGGTCTACCTGCTCGCCATGACCGTGGTGATGGCGACCGGCCTGGTCATGGCCGCGACCCTGTTCGGCCAGGGCAAGGTGGTGTCGGCGAGCTTCCTGAGCTACCTGATCGTCATCACCGCC
>CALMWD010000363.1 GCA_937873105.1 uncultured Rhodanobacteraceae bacterium | reverse complement strand
GGTCGCTGGCGCAGCCAGTCGCTGTAGCCGCCGACGTATTCGCGCACGCGTCCGCCGCCCTCGAACACCAGGGTGCTGGTCACCACGGCGTCGAGGAAGTCGCGATCGTGCGAGACCAGCAGCAGGGTGCCGGGCCAGGCCGCGAGCAGTTCCTCCAGCAGTTCCAGCGTCTCGATGTCGAGGTCGTTGGTCGGCTCGTCCATCACGATGACATTCGCCGGGCGCGCGAAGAGTTTGGCGAGCAGCAGGCGGTTGCGCTCGCCGCCGGAAAGCTTGGTGATCGGCGCGCGCGCGCGTTCCGGCGTGAACAGGAAGTCCTGCAGGTAGCCGACGATGTGCTTGCGCTGGCCGTTGACTTCGACGCTGTCGGAACCGCCGGCGACGTTGTCGAGCGCGTTCAGGTTCTCGTTCAGCGCCATGCGGTGCTGGTCGAAGTAGGCGACTTCGAGGTTGGTGCCGCGGATCACTTCGCCCGACGTCGGTTGCAGGTCGCCGAGCAGCAGGCGGATCAGGGTGCTCTTGCCGGCGCCGTTCGGACCCACGATGCCGACGCGGTCGCCGCGCTGGATGGTCGTGGTCAGGCCGTCGACCAGGACACGGTCGCCATAGGCGAAGCGCAGGTCGCGGGTTTCGACCACGCGCTTGCCGGACGGCGCGGCCTGGCTGACCGCGAGGCTGACCTTGCCCTGCTGCTCGCGCCGTTGCGCGCGTTCGCGGCGCATGGCTTCGAGCGCACGCACGCGGCCCTCGTTGCGGGTGCGGCGCGCCTTGATGCCCTGGCGGATCCAGACCTCTTCCTCGGCCAGCTTGCGGTCGAAATGCGCGTTCGCCTGCGCTTCGGCGTGCAGCCGTTCCTCGCGGCGGCGCAGGTAGTTGTCGTAGTCGCCGGGCCAGCTGGTCAGCTGGCCGCGGTCGATCTCGACGATGCGCGTGGCCAGCTTGCGCAGGAAGCGGCGGTCGTGGGTCACGAAGATGAGGCTGCCCGGGAAGGCGAGCAGGGACTGCTCGAGCGCGTCGATCGCCTCGAGGTCGAGATGGTTGGTCGGTTCGTCGAGTAGCAGCACGTCGGGCTCGACCACCAGTGCGCGCGCCATCAGCACGCGGCGCTTCATGCCGCCGGACAATGCCGCGAACGGCAGATCCGCGGGCAGTTCCAGGCGCGCCAGCAGGTTCGAGACACGCTGGTCGAGCGACCAGCCGCCGTGCGTTTCGATCAGCGCCTGGACTTCGGCGAAGCGCGCGCTGGCGGTGTCGCCGTGGTCGATGTGGTGGTGAAACTCGGCCACGAGCGCGCCGATGTCGCCAAGCGCCGCGGCGACCACGTCGAACACGTCGCCGTCGAGTCCGCGCGGCACTTCCTGGTCGAGCTTGGCCACGCGCACGCCGTCCGAGACGCGGACTTCGCCGTCGTCGGGACGGATCTCGCCGGCGATCAGACGCAGCAGGGTGGACTTGCCCATGCCGTTGCGACCGACGACGCAGACGCGTTCGCGCGGTTCGATCGAGAAATCGACGCCGTCCAGCAGTTTGGGGCCGCCGACCGCGAGGTCGACCTTGAGCAGTTGCAGCAGGGGCATGGGCATTCCGAGGCAGATGCAACCCGGTCCGTGACGGAAGTCACGACAGGGTCGGACAGCCGCGCACGTTATCATGGGCCATCGATACACGGATTCGACGGGCGACGCGGCACGCTGGCGCCATCGCATCCGCGCACGTTTTCTGTCTTGCCTTGGTGTTCACAATGAAACGTCGATCGATCGCGGCCGCCTTGGGCGTCGCCGCTGCATGCTTGTTGTCGGGTTGCGGCGGCGAGCCCGAGTCCGGACCTGCCGCTCCCGCCTCCGCCGCCGCGCTGGCAGTGGAATTGACCCAGGTGGCGCACGGACCGCTGGCGCGCACGGTCACCGTGTCCGGTGCCGTGGCGGCCTGGCAGGAGATGCCGCTGGGCGTCGAGCTGAGCGGCCTGCGCATCGCCGAGGTCGAGGTCGAGGTCGGCGATGCCGTGCGCCGCGGCGACGTGCGGCGGGCGCTGGACGCGCGCACGCTCGACGCCGAGCTGCGCATGGCCGAAGCCGCCCTGAACGAGGCCCGTGCCGGCGTGTTGCTGGCAAAGAGCCAACTCGATCGCGGCGACGCGCTGAAGGCGCAGAAGCTGATCAGCGCCGCCGATCACGACCAGCTGCGCGCCGCGATGGTGCAGGCCGAGGCGCGCGCCAAGACCGCCGAGGCCCAGCACGAATCGGCACGGCTGCGGCGCGAGTTCGCGACCTTGCGTGCGCCCGACGACGGCGTCATCGCGACCCGCTCGGCCGAACCGGGCAGGGTCGTGATGGCCGGCGCGACCCTGCTCACCCTGATCCGCGACGGCCGCCTGGAATGGCGCGCCGAGCTGAACGAAGCCGACCTGCTCGACGTGCGCGTCGGCGCCGAGGTCGAGGTGCGTCAGCGCGACGGCTCGATGGTGGCCGGTCGCGTGCGCGCGGTGTCGCCGGCGCTGGACGCGAGCACGCGCACGGGCACGGTGCATGCGGACTTGCCCGAGCCGGGCCGGCTGCGGGCCGGCATGTTCGCCGAGGGGCGCATCCGGGTCGGCGAGGGCGATGCCCTGTCGGTGCCGGTGTCGGCCGTGGTGCGCCGCGACGGTTATGCCTACGTGTTCACACTCAAGGACAAGCGCCGGGTCGAACGCCGCCGGGTCGAACTCGGCCGCATCGACGGCGAACGCATCGAAGTGCGCAGCGGCCTGCAGGCGGGCGAACGCGTGGTCAGCCGCGGCGGCGCCTTCCTGTCCGACGGCGATCTGGTGCGCCTGAGCGACGGAGGCTGACATGTTCAACGTCTCCGCATGGGCGATCCGGCGACCGCTGCCGGCGCTGATGATTTTCTTCGTGCTCTGCGTGGCCGGCATCTACGGTTTCATCAAGCTGCCGATCGCGCGTTTCCCGGACATCGCCTTCCCGATGGTGGCGACCACGATCAACCTGCCCGGCGCGGCGCCGAGCCAGCTCGAAGCCGAAGTCACGCGCAAGGTCGAGGATGCGGTCGCGACCATCAACGGCGTCAAGCGGGTGATGTCGAACGTCAACGAGGGCGTGTCGACGACGACGATCGAGTTCCAGCTCGAGGTCGACATCCAGGTCGCGCTCGACGACGTGCGCGACGCGGTCAGCCGCATCCGCATGGACCTGCCGATCGACATCGAGGACGAGTCCCAGCTGCCGGAATACGTTGCGGCCCAAGCCCGCCGGGGTGACGGCTGGGTGAAGCTGGTGGGGGACTGGATCGACCGCGGGGCCGGCGACCTGGCGCCGCTGTGGTCCGATGAGGT
>CALMWD010000362.1 GCA_937873105.1 uncultured Rhodanobacteraceae bacterium | reverse complement strand
AGCGACGGCCTGGGCCTTCGGCTCGTGGCCCTCGAACTTCGGTACCGACGCGAACGGATCGGCGAAGGCCTGGCCCGAGGGCGCCGGCTCGCTGCCGTCCGCGAACATCGAGTGCGTCGGACAGAGGTCGCGCCCCATGAGCAGGGCGCCCTGCCATTCCGGCGCGTTCGGATCGGGCAACTGCGCGTACATCGCCTCGGCCGCCGCTTCGAATTTGTCGGCGTTGCGGCGCATGTAGTAGTACTCGAGCACGTTGAGATGCGCGTTGAGGTCGGTCGGATCCTGGGCCAGGGCCGCGAGCAGCGAGGACTCCTCGCTTTCGCCGCCGACCGTGTCGCCGAACTGGCCAGAGATCGAACCCGGCTCGACCGCGGGAACGTCCTGCTTGCGACGGCGCGAGAGCGCGAAACCGAGGCCACCGAGCACCAGCAGGCCGAGGCCGCCGAGCACGTACTTGTTCATCAGCATGCCGTACCAGGGTTCGGCCGGCGGCGGCGCCGGCTCGCCGACCGCCACCGGTTCGGCGTCGGCGATCGGGGTGACTTCCGCGGGCTCCGCTGCGGCGTCGGCAGGTGTCGGTTCGGCGCTGGCGAGCGGATCGGTGGCCGCGATGTCGGACGTGGTCGTGTCGGCGGTCGCGCTGTCGGTTGCGGCGGCATCGGCCGAAGTCGCCGCGTCCGTCGTGACCGGTTCGGCGACGGCCGCGACCGGCTCGACCGGCGTCTCCACCGGCGCCGGCGTCGACGTGGTCGCGCTGGCCGGCTTCTGCGCCGCGGCGGCTTCGGCTGCCTTGAGCTTGTCCTGCAGATTCTTGAGCTCGCTGTCCTTCAAGGTCAGCAGACGCTGGTTGGTGGAGTTGATGGTCTCGAGTTCCTTGACGCGCGAACGCAGTTCGCCGCTCTCCTGCTGGGCGCTGCTCAAGGCCTCCTTGGTCCGCGCCAGTTCCGCACGCACGGCGGTGCTGTCGCCGGTTCCGCCCGGCGCGCCGGGTCGATCCGCCGTGCTCTGGCCGCCCGCCGGAGGCACCAGCTCAAGGCGCGAGGACGGTGTGCTGGACGCACTCGACGATGCCGTCGTGACGCGGGTCGATTCGACGCTGGCATCGGCCACGGTGGTCGGACGGGTCGATTCGATCCAGGCCTGGTTCTGGCTGACGATCTCCGCCGCCGCTTCCGCCGCGGCCAGTGCCTGGAGATCGGCCTCGCCGGGGATGCGCAGGATCGCGCCGCGCTTCAGCGCATTGACGTTGTCGCGGTAGAACGCATCCGGGTTCGCGCGCAGCAGCGCGATCATCATCTGGCTCGGCGTGACATCGGCCGGGCGCGTGGTATTGGCGATCTCCCACAGGGTTTCGCCGGAGGCGATCGGGCCGTATTCGCTCGCCGACGACGATGTCGCGACCGGCGCCGGTTCGGGTGCAGCCGGGGCTTCGCTGGCCAGCGGTTCGCTCGGCGCTGCCTCGGGTTCGGGTGCGGCCGGGGCGGGCTCGGCCTCGATCGGCGCGGCCGGCTCCGCTGCCGGCGTTTCGGCAACCGGGGTCGAGGCCGGCGGCTCCGGCGCAACCGGCTCCGGCAACGGCTCGGGTTCGGAAATCGGTGTGGGGGCGGCCGCTTCCGGCTCGGCGATCGGCTGCACCGCGGGCTCGGTCGCCGCCGGGCGCGGCGCTGTCGGCATGCTCACCGGCACCGTCACCGGCGGCTCCAGCAGCAGCGAGTACTCGCGCAGGAAACGGCCGTTCGACCAGTTCACCTCGACCAGGAAAGTCAGGGTCGGCTCGCGGATGGGCTGGCTGGACTGCACGATGATGACCGGCTCGCCGCGCGTGTTCTTGCCGACGTCGAACTGCAGCGGCACGCCCAGGTCCTGGATGTCAAGACCGACGCGGGCGAACTCCGCGGCTGCCGCCAGTTCCACGCGCAACGATTCGGCCTCGGCCGGGGAGCTGACGTAGACGGGAATCTCGGCTCGCAGCGGCGCATTCAACTCCGACTTCACGTTGATCCCACCGAGGCCGAGCGCGAGCGCAGATGTACTGCCCAGCGCCAGCGCGACGGCGAGAGAAAGCGGCAACAGTCGGTTCATGCCCGTATCCCCAGTTCGTCCAGAATGGTCCCGACCGTCACGGACGGTCAGCGATCTTAGAATCGAGCTTATAACACGGCCCTAAGTGCAGGGGAAGATTGGGTTTCCGGCCCCTTTCGCATGCTTCGGGGCCGGAAAACCGCGGCCCCGGTCACAGATGTTCGGCAATCAGCAACTCGGCGATCTGAACCGCGTTCAGGGCCGCCCCCTTGCGGATGTTGTCGCTGACCACCCACAGGTCCAGGCCATGCGGGTGCGAAATGTCCTCACGGATGCGTCCGACGTAGACCGGATCGTGGCCGGCCGCATGCGTGACCGGCGTCGGATAACCGCCCGGCGCGTGCTCGTCGACGACCTCGATGCCCGGCGCGGCTTCGAGCAGGCGGCGCGCCTCGGCGGCGGTGATCTTGGCGCGGGTCTCGATGTGCACCGCCTCGGAATGACCGTAGAACACCGGTACGCGCACCGCCGTGGGGTTCACGACGATGCCCGTGTCCTCGAGGATCTTCTGCGTCTCCCAGACCATTTTCATTTCTTCCTTGGTGTAGCCGTTGTCCATGAACACGTCGATCTGCGGGATCAGGTTGAACGCGATCTGGACCGGGAACTTGGCCTTCTCGACTTCCTGGAAGTTCAGCAGCTGCGCGGTCTGCTTGCCGAGTTCCTCGAGCCCGGAGCGGCCCGCACCCGAGACCGATTGATAGGTAGCCACGTTGATGCGGGTGATGCCGACGGCGCGATGGATCGGCGCCAGCGCGACCAGCATCTGCATCGTCGAGCAGTTCGGGTTGGCGATGATGCCGCGCGTCGTGTAGCGCGCAATCGCGTGCGGATTCACTTCCGCGACCACGAGCGGGATGTCGTCGTCGTAGCGGAACTGCGAGGTGTTGTCGATGACCACCGCGCCGGCCGCGGCTGCGCGCGGCGCGTGCACGGCCGACACCGAACCGCCGGCCGAGAACAGGGCGATGTCGATGCCGTCGAAGTCGTACCGGTCGAGATCCTGGGTGACGAAGCTGCGGTCGCCGAACTTCACGCGCGTGCCGGCCGAGCGTTCGCTCGCCAGCGGCACCAGTTCAGCGACCGGGAAGTCGCGTTCGTGCAGGATGTTGAGCA
>CALMWD010000361.1 GCA_937873105.1 uncultured Rhodanobacteraceae bacterium | reverse complement strand
ATCCGCGGCGCGCCCGACCTGATCATCGAAGTGCTGTCGCCAAGCACCGCCAGCTTCGATCTGATCGACAAGCGCCAGCGCTACGACGTCGCCGGCGTGCGCGAACTATGGCTGATCGATCCGCTCGCGGGCGTGCTGACGCTCTATCGCCAACACGACGGCCACTTCGCCGCCGCGGACATCCGCCGCGCCGAGGGCGACATCGAACTCCTGGCCTTGCTCGGCCTGCGACTGAATCTCGACTTCATCGCCCAGTTGTGCGAGCGCGACAGTTCGGTCTGACGTCGAGGCCTTCGTGCTTGATCGAACTCAAGGCGTCGACGGCGTCAATCCGTCATGCTCATCGCGCCACCATTGGAGCCAACAGCATGTCCGACCACCGTATCACCCTGAACTGGCAGCGCAACGACGCGAGCTTCGAGCGCGGCAATTATCCGAAGGACCACGAGGTGCGTTACCTCGGCGGGCAAACGCTCGCGGTGTCTTCGGCCGCCGCTTATGGCGGCAACGCGGCGCTGGCCGATCCGGAGCAGATGCTGCTGTCGGCGCTGGCGAGCTGCCACATGCTGACCTTCCTCGCGGTGGCGGCGAACCGCGGTTACGTCGTCGACCAGTACCTGGACGATGCCGAATGCGAACTCGGCAAGAATGCCGAAGGCGCGACTGCGGTCGTGACCGCGACCCTGCGTCCGGCCGTGCGCTTCTCCGGCGACAAGCAGCCCAGCGCCGAGGACTACGACAAGCTGCACGAGCGTGCGCACAAGGGCTGTTTCGTCGGCCAGTCGCTGAAGACCGACGTGCGCGTCGAGCCGCGCCGCCTCGACTGACGCGGCCGTCGCCGATCGGCTGCAAACGTATACAGGACTTGCCGCGCGGCGCCTGCGCGCTACGCTCTGGCCTTCCCCGATGAAGGCCCGCATGAGCGCACGACCCGCTTCCCTCCTGGTGATCTTCGGCGCCACCGGCGACCTGGCGCAACGCATGTTGCTGCCTTCGCTGTACGGCCTGTTCCGCGACGACCTGCTGCCGGCCTCGTTCCGCATCCTCGGCACCGCGCGCAGCGAACTCGATGACGCGCAGTTCCGCGCCGCGGTCGCCGACACCCTGCACAAGCGCGTGCCCGGCGAAGATCGCGACGAGGCCAGCATCGCGCGCTTCGTCGACCGCGTCGCCTACCAGGCCGCGGCGCTCGACGACGCCGAGGCGGCGTCCCGGCTGACCCGGCGCATCGGCGCGATGCGCGACGGCGACGTGCTCTTCCACCTCTCCACCGCGCCGCGCTTCTACGCATCGATCTGCGAACTGCTCGGCGCCGCCGGCCTGTCCGGCGCCGGCACCCGCGTGATGCTGGAAAAGCCGATCGGCCATGACCTCGCCAGCGCCGTCGCCATCAACGACGGCGTCACCCGCGTCTTCGACGAAACGCAGGTGTTCCGCATCGACCACTACCTCGGCAAGGAAGGCGTGCAGAACCTGCTCGCCCTGCGCTTCGGCAATGCCCTGTTCGAGCCCCTGTGGAACGCGCGCCACATCGAGCAGGTGCAGATCACCGTCGCCGAGACCATCGGCGTCGAGGGCCGCGGCGACTATTACGACCACGCCGGCGCCAGCCGCGACATGCTGCAGAACCACCTGCTGCAGCTGCTGTGCCTGACCGCGATGGAACCGCCGTCGCATTTCGACCCCAGCGCGGTCCGCAACGAGAAGCTCAAGGTGCTGCGCTCGCTGCGCCCGATCGGCGCGAGCGACGTCGCCACCCACAGCGTCGCCGGGCAATACACGGCGGGCGCCATCGACGGCGTGGCCGTGCCCGGCTACCGCGAGGAGCTCGGCCGCGACAGCGGCACCGAGACCTACATCGCGCTGCGCGCCCACGTCGACAACTGGCGCTGGTCCGGCGTGCCCTTCTACCTGCGCACCGGCAAACGCATGCCGCGCCGCTGCACCGAGATCTACCTGCAGTTCCGCGCCGTGCCGCATTCGATCTTCAAGGGCACCGGCGCCCACACCGACCCGAACGCGCTGGTCATCACCCTGCAGCCCGAGGAACGCATCGAACTCAGCCTGATGCACAAGACCCCGGGGCTCGACCGCAACGGCCTGAAGCTGTCGCGCGTCACCCTCGACCTCGACGTGCACGACGCCTTCCTGCACACGCGCCGTCGCCTCGCCTACGAACGCCTGTACCTCGATGCGGTCGAAGGCAACGGCACGCTGTTCGGGCGCCGCGACGAGACCGAGGCGGCCTGGCAGTGGATCGACGGCATCCTCGACGGCTGGCGCAGCCAGGGCATCGCGCCGAAGACCTATCCGGCCGGGACCTGGGGTCCGAGCAATTCGGTCGCGCTGACCGAGCGCCATGGCCACAGCTGGCGCGAATGAGACCCGTGCCATGAACTGGAGCACACGCAGCCATGACGATGCCGGGCAGTTGGCCGAGGCCGTCGCGGCGGAGATCGACGCCGCCATCGATGCGGCCCTGCGGGATCGCGGCGAGGCTTTGCTCGCGCTCGCCGGCGGGCGCACCTCGCCGCCGGTGTTCCGGCGACTCGCAGCGCAGGCGCGCGACTGGTCGCGCGTCACCGTGATGCCGAGCGACGAGCGCTGGGTGGCCGCGGATCATCCCGACTGCAACCTGCGCCAGATGCGCGAGGCTTTCGCCGGCGCCGACGGCCTGCGCTGGCTGTCGCTGACCCCCGCCCTGACCCAAGGCGAAGCCAGCGCCGCCTTCGCCAACGGCGCGCTGAGCACCTGTCCGCAGCCGTTCGACGTCTGCATGCTCGGCATGGGGACCGACGGCCACTTCGCCTCGCTGTTTCCGGGCGCGACGAATCTGGCCGCGGCGCTGGACCCCGCGGCCTCGACGGCCGCCATCGCGATCGTGCCCGATCCGATGCCGAGCGCCGGCCCGCATCCGCGCGTCAGCCTCACGCTGGCGCGCATCCTGAGGTCGCGGCGACTGCTGCTTGTCGTCACCGGCGACGACAAGCGCAAGGTGATCGAACGCGCGCGCGCCGGCGACTCCGCGTTGCCGGTCGCGGCCTTGCTCGCGGCCGCACACCCCGCCGCCGAGATCCACTGGAGCCCCTGATGAGCCTGCATCCGGTCGTCGAACGCGTCACCGCACGCATCCGCGAACGCAGTCGCGACCTGCGCGCGGCGTATCTGGCCCGCATCGATGCGGCGCGCCTCGCGCAACCGGCGCGCACCCGCCTCGGCTGCGGCAATCTCGCGCACGGTTTCGCCGCAGCGGGGCAGGACAAGACCCTGCTGCGCGGTGCGCGCGGCGCCAACATCGGCATCGTCACCGCCTACAACGACATGCTCAGCGCGCACCAGCCGCTGCAGCATTACCCGGAACTGATCAAGATGGCCGCGCGCGGCGTCGGCGCCAGCGCCCAAGTCGCGGGCGGCGTGCCGGCCATGTGCGACGGCGTCACCCAGGGCCGCGCCGGCATGGAGCTGTCGCTGTTCTCGCGCGACGTGATCGCGCAGGCCACCGCGATCGCGCTCTCGCACGAGATGTTCGACGGCGCGCTGCTGCTTGGGGTCTGCGACAAGATCGTGCCCGGCCTGCTGATCGGCGCGCTCGCCTTCGGGCATCTGCCGATGATCCTCGTGCCCGCCGGCCCGATGCCCTCGGGCCTGCCGAATGCCGAGAAGGCGCGCGTGCGCCAGGCGTATGCCGAGGGCAAGGCGACGCGCGAGGAACTGCTGGAGGCCGAGGCCGCCTCGTATCACGGCGCCGGCACCTGCACCTTCTACGGCACCGCGAATTCCAACCAGATGCTGGTCGAAGTCATGGGCCTGCACCTGCCCGGCAGCGCCTTCGTGAATCCGGGCACGCCGCTGCGCGATGCCTTGACGGTCGCGGCCGCGGAACGCGTCTGCGCGATCACCGCGCTGGGCGAACACTACACGCCGATCGGCCACACCCTCGACGAGAAGGCGATCGTGAATGCGATGGTCGGCCTCGCCGCGACCGGCGGCTCGACCAACCACGCCCTCCACCTCGTCGCGATCGCGCGTGCCGCCGGCCTGCTCATCGACTGGGACGATCTCGACGAACTCAGCCGCGCCACGCCGCTGCTGGCGCGCGTCTATCCGAACGGCCAGGGCGACGTGAACCATTTCCAGGCCGCGGGCGGACTCGGTCTCGTGATCCGCGAGCTGCTCGACGCCGGGCTGATGCACGAGGACATCCGCTGCGTGCACGGCGGCAGCCTGCGCGACCAGACGCGCGAGCCGCATCTCGACGATCTGAAGCTGCGCTGGCGCGATGCGCCGGCGACGTCGCTCGATCCGTCGATCCTGCGCGGCGTGGCCGAGGCATTCGATGCCGAGGGCGGCTTGCGCCGGCTCCAGGGCAATCTCGGTCGCGCCGTGGTCAAGGTGTCGGCGGTGAAGCGCGAACATCGGGCGATCGAGGCGCCGGCGCGCGTGTTCGACGCGCAGGACGATCTGCTCGCCGCATTCAAGGCCGGCGCGCTGGTCGGCGATTTCGTCGCGGTGATCCGCGCCCAGGGTCCGCGCGCCAACGGCATGCCGGAACTGCACAAGCTCACGCCCACGCTCGGCGTGCTGCAGGATCGCGGCCAACGCGTCGCCCTGCTCACCGACGGCCGCATGTCCGGCGCCTCGGGCAAGGTGCTCGCCGCCATCCACGTCACGCCGGAAGCCGCGTGCGGCGGGACCCTCGCGAAGTTGCGCGACGGCGACCTGATCCGCATCGACGCCGAGGCCGGCACCATGGACGTGGTGCTCGATGCCGCGGAACTGGCCGCGCGCGCGCCGGCCACGCTCGATCTCGCGGCGAACCGGATCGGCCTGGGCCGCGAACTGTTCGGCGGCCTGCCGGGCATTTTTC
>CALMWD010000360.1 GCA_937873105.1 uncultured Rhodanobacteraceae bacterium | reverse complement strand
GGCGCGGGATCGAAGTGCTCGACGCCGACGTGGTCTGCTTCCTCGATGCCGACGACCGCTGGGAGCCTGGCCATCTCGCGGCGATCGGCGCCCGCTTCGACGCCCATCCGCAGGTCGACATGGTCTTTACCGACGTGCGCCTGTTCGGCAACGAGTCGCACACGATCGCCTATGCCCCGCAGCCGCTCGATCTCGGCTACACGGCGCTGGCCACCTGGGCCCATGCCCACTGGTACGGCGCCCCGACCTCGGCCCTGGCGATCCGGCTCGAACTCGGCCGACGCTGCCTCGACCTGCCCGAGGCGGTCGCGGCGCCATGGCGCCTGTGCGCCGACAACTGCCTGGTCTTCGGCGCCAGCGTGCTCGGCGGCCGCAAGCATTTCCTGCCGAGCGGGACGGTCGCGTACCGGATCCACGGCCGCAACGGCTGGTGGTCGAAACGCAGCGCCGACGAGTCGTACCGCAACCGCCTGCGTTCGCGCGCGTTGATCGCGCACTACGCGCGCGTCGCCGGGCTCGATCCGGAATGCTTCGAACTGGTCAAGCGCGAGTATGCGACCAAGCCGGCGCCGACCTGGGCGGAGACGCGCCGCTACATGCGGCTCGCCTGGCAGCGTTCGTACTCGACCACGAAGGGCCTCGAACGCGCGGTCGGCATCCTGGCGCGACACCTGCGGATTGTGATGCGGCGCCGGTCCGGCCGTCCGGACCCGGACGCGTGAGCGCTCGCGCCGGCCGACAAGGGCGACGCGCCGACTGGATCCTGGCCCTGGTCGCGCTGCTGGTGCTGGGAGCCGGGCTCGGCCTGCGCGATCCCTGGCCGTCGGACGAGCCGCGCTTCGCGCTCGTCGCCAAGCACATGGTCGAGAGCGGCGACTGGCTGTTCCCGCGGCGCGGCACCGAACTCTACGCCGACAAGCCGCCGCTGCTGATGTGGGCGCAGGCCGCGATCCATCAGCTCACCGGCGAGTGGCGCATCGCCTTCCTGCTGCCCTCGCTGCTCGCCGCACTCGGTACCTTGGGCTGCGTCTACGACCTCGGGCGCCGGCTCTGGTCGCCGCCCGTCGGACGCTACGCTGCCTGGGCCCTGCTGCTGACGATGCAGTTCGCGTTCCAGGCCAAGCGCGCCCAGATCGATCCGCTGGTCGTGTTCTGGATCACGCTCGCGAACTGGGCCTTGCTGCGGCACCTGCTCGTCGGCCGGGACTGGCGGCTGTGGGCGCTCGGATGGGCCGCGGCCGGCCTCGGCACGATCACCAAGGGCGTCGGCGCGCTGGCCCTGCTGATGCTGTTGCCGGCGAGCTTCGCCGCGCTCGCCGGCTGGGGTCGGGTGCGGCTGGATCTGCGCAACCCGCGTTTCTGGTTCGGGCCGCTCGCCTTCGTCGCGGCGATCGCGATCTGGCTCGCGCCGATGCTGGCGGTCGCGTTGAACCACGCCGATCCCGGCTATCGCGACTACGTGCGCGAGATCCTGTTCCAGCAGACCGCGCACCGTTACGCGCAGTCGTGGAACTCGCAGCAGCCGCCCTGGTATTTCGCCGGAGTGATCGCAACGCTGTGGCTGCCGACCGCGCTGCTGCTGCCGTTGGCGATCGCGCCGTGGCGGCGCCGACTGGCCCGCCGCGACCCGCGTTACCTGCTGCCGCTGGCCTGGGTCGCCCTGGTGCTGGTGTTCTTCTCGATCCCGGCCGGCAAGCGCGACGTCTACATCCTGCCGGCGCTGCCCATGCTCTGCCTGGCGCTGGCACCCTTGTTGCCCGGGCTCGTACGGCGGCCGGGCGTGCGCAGGCTCGCGTTCGCGTTCACGGCCGTCGTCGCGGTACCGATGCTGGCGGCCGGGCTCGCGATCGGTTTCGGCGAGCCGGCCTTCGAGCGAAAACTGGTCGCCGAACGCGGCCTCGTCGGCGGGACCGGCCTGCTCGCTGCGGCACTGTGCGGCATCGGGCTGGTCGGATGGCTGGCGCTCGCCGTCGGCCGGCTCAAGGGCGCGATCCCCGCGCTGGCCGCGACGCTGGCGACGCTGTGGATCGCGGTTGGCCTCGCGATCGCGCCGCTCGCCAACGATGCCGCGTCCGGTCGCGGCGTGATGGCCGCGGTCGAAGCGCGGCTCGCGCCCGACGACGAACTCGCCATCGTCGCGTGGAAGGAACAGATGCTGTTCATGGCCGCGCGTCCGGCGACGACCTTCGGCTTCGCGACGCGCTGGTCCGAGCAGCTGGCCCGGGCCATGGCCTGGCAGGCCGAACGTCCCGGAACGCGCTGGCTGCTGGTGCAGGAGGCGGCGTTGACCGCTTGCATCGACCGCGCCCGCGCGCAGCGGATCGGGCTTGCGAATCGCCGCCACTGGTGGCTGGTCCCGTCGGACGCCGTGCCCGACCCGGGCTGCCGGATCGTCGGCATCGAAAGCCAGAACCAGGCCGACGGTCAGGACGACTGAGTCCGGACGCCGTCCGCGTGCGCCGCCAGCGCGTCCCGATAGGCGGCTTCGGTGGCCGCGACGAAGCGCTCGCTGCCGAACTCGGCCAGGGCATGCGCGCGCGCCGCCTGCCCCATGGCGGCGAGGCCGGCGCGGTCGGCCAGCATCGCGCGGACCGCGGCGGCGATCGCCGCGGGATCGCGTGGCGGCACGATCCAGCCGTCGACGCCGGGCACGATGTTCTCGGGCAGGCCGGCGTAACGCGTCACGAGCACGGGCTTGCCCATGGCCATCATTTCGCGGCAGGCGATCGAGATCGTCTCGACCGCGTACGACAGCACGAAACCGGCATCGCAGGCCGCGATTGCCGGCCGCACGTCGTCGAGCAGGCCCGCGAACCGCACCTGGTCGCGCAGGCCGAGCGCGTCGATCCGCGCCCGATCGTGTGCCGAAGGATCGCGTCCGCACAACAGGACGCGGCAGGCGGCGCGCTCGTCTGGCGCGAGCAGGGCCAGCGCCTCGACGAGGTCCATCCAGCCCTTGAACGCCGCGGTGCCGGCCACCGAGCCCAAGACCAGCGGCGCCTCCGGCTGGCCCGGACCCGGGTCGTCCGCAAACCATGATCGGCGCGCCGCCATCGCGTCTTCGGCAGACCACGGCGTGAAGCGCTCGGTATCGACGCCGTTCGGCACCAGGGCGATCCGGCAGCGACGGTAGGGCGTCGTCGCCAGCTCGTCGCGACTCCAGGCCGAGACCGCGATCACCAGGTCGGTCGCGCGCGCGCGCCACCAGTGGCCGAGGCCGCGCAGCGGCTTCGAGTTGTGCCGCGCCAGCACCACCAGCGGCCGCGGGCGCCGGCCGCGCAGCGCGGCCAGCACCAGTCGATGATCGGCGGAACCGGCGACCTGCACCACGTCGACCGGGTGTGCGTCGAGCCACGCCGACAATTGCCGCAGCGCACGCCGCCGTGCGAACCATTCGTCCAGCGCGTGCGGGAAAGCTTGGGCGACGGCCTCGATCCCGGCCACCTGCGCGGCCTCGCGATGCAGCCGGCTGCCCGGCGGCGCGGCCACCGTCACCGCGTGGCGAACCGCGAGACCGCGGGCCAGCG
>CALMWD010000359.1 GCA_937873105.1 uncultured Rhodanobacteraceae bacterium | reverse complement strand
CCGACACAGCGCGCGCCGTCTACGCCGACCCCGGCGGCGCCCATCGACCAGCCCGAGCGCGGGCAGGACTGCACCCACGCCCGGCACTGCGCCGACGCTGCGTGGCGATGCACGCAGCGCGACTCGTCGATGCTCAGTCGGGGCTCAACGCGCTCGTTCACGGCATCAAGGCGTTCGTGTTCCAGTTGGTAACGACATCTTACGTCGATGCGCGTGTCGCGAAGCGGTTAGTTGGCTCCGGCGAGAATCCACTTGACCAGCGTTTCGACATCGGCGTCGCTGATCGTTGCATTGGGCGGCATCGGGATTGCGCCCCAGGTGCCCGAGCCACCGGCCTTGACCTTGGCGGACAGGGTTTTCACGGCGTTGGCGTCGCCCGCGTACTTCTTCGCGATATCGGCAAAGGCGGGTCCGACAACCGCCTTGTCCTTTGAATGGCAGGCGAGGCAGTTGCTCTTCTGGGCGAGTGCCTGATCGGCCATCGCCGGTGCGGTGGCCATCAGGCCGGCAACGAACAGGGCAGACACCGTCAGCTTCATGGACTTGAACATGGGCAAATCTCTCGTGTGGTTGGAGAAGGAAACAGGAGTTTCTGCGGCGCGCAGTCATGCACGCCGGGACATTCGTGGCTGCTCAGGCACCGCAGCGTCGCGCTGCGGACATGGGTGTTGTTGCAGGTGCCGGACGTTCGCCGCCGATCCGGTCACGCAGTTGCGACGCTGCGTCCATGGTCAGGAGCGCGAGTGCCGCATAGGTCGCGGTGTCGGCGCGCTGGGCCACGCGCGCAGCAAAATCGGGCAGCCACTGCAACAGATGACGGTCGAGAAAGTCGGCGGCCGCTTCCTGCGCACCGTTGTCGAGAAGGTGCGCGAGGAAGCGGAGTTCATGCACGAGATGGTCGTCGGGCATGGCGCGCCAATCGACGGTCGGATAGTGGTATCGCTGGTAGAACTCGCGGACCTCGAAGGTCGGACCTTGAAGGATCAGGTGGTCCTCGTCGCGCCAGACCGACTCGAACGGCGAAGCACGCAGCGCATGCGTGAGGTAGATGCCCGCAAAGTCGGCAGCCAGACGGTCGTCGCAGGCTTCGCGGTCATTGGCACATTCCTCGGCGAGTGCAGCGAGTGCGCGCGACAGGGCTTCGGCACCTTCGCCGCCACCCAGTCGGAGCTCCGCCGGAAATCCGCCAGCCCGCAATTCCAGCCAGGCCGTCGAGTCATGCTCGGTGGCATGTAGCCACGCCAGGCAGCGCAGGTCTTCGGCCAGTTCGCGCGTTTCGACCGCGTTCGCAGCGACCGCCGTCATCCGTCAACCTTGCCCTTGGGGTGTGCCACGAACACGATCGATGGGCGCGTCAGTTCGGGGTCAGCCATGTGTTTCACCTGGCCCACGACCTTGTCGTTGGGTCCGACCGCCTTGGTTTCGTGCGTTCCTGCACGAAGCTGGTCGATTGGTCCGATGTCGAGCACGCGCATCATGCAGGCGGCGACGCAGTACGGCTTGCGGCCAGCCTCCAGTTCGTCGATGCACATGTTGCACTTCTTGACCAGGTTGTCGCTTGGGTCGAACTGCGGTGCGCCGTAAGGGCAGGCCGCTTCGCAGCGACGGCAGCCGATGCACAGCGACGAGTCGATATCGACGACGCCGTTGTCGGCGCGCTTCCAGATCGCGCCGGTCGGACAGCTCGGCAGGCAGGCGGGTTCGGCGCAGTGATTGCACGACATGTTCACCTTGTAGGCGAACACTTCCGGGAACGTACCGCCCTCGACGTACATCACCCGACGGAAACGCGGCCCCGGCGCCAGCCCGTTCTTGTCCTTGCACGCGATTTCGCAGGCGCGACAACCGATGCAATCGACGTTGTTGTGGACGAAGCCGAACTGCTGCGCCGGTTTGACCGGCTCGTAAATCGCAGCGTCGCGGCGCGCCTGGGCAGCGGGAACGGCGTCCTTCGCCTCGGCGCTGAGTTTGCGGATGACTTTCTTCTCGGCCATGTCGGATTGTCCTCAGAAGTCGCGCCGGAACACGTTGGAACGCGCGGTGGCCAGCTGGTCCCAACCCGGACGGTGTTCGAGGTCGGTCTTCTGGATGTTCACCAGGATGGTGTTGTAGGCGAAGGCGCCAGCAGGACTGGGTTCGTCGGCCGTCAGGAAGTCGGGATTGCCCGCACGATCGACGCCGTCCTTGTCCACATCGAGCCACGCGCCCTCGTAGATCACCGCCACGCCCGGGGTGCAGCGTTCGGTGACGTAGGCGGGCAGCACGCACTTGCCGCGGTCGTTGTACACCTCGACCGTATCGCCGGTTTCGATGCCGAGCCGACGCGCGTCGGAGGCATTGATCGTCACCTCCTGCGTGAAGGTTTCGCGCAGCCACGGAATGTTGTTGAAGATCGAGTGCGTGCGGTGCCGCGGGTGCGGCGTGATCAGATGGAACGGGAACTGCTTGGCCTTCGGATGGCCGAGCCATTCGGTCGGTTCGATCCACTTTGGAATGTAAGGAATCTCGTAGCCGTAGGCGGTGTGCGTCCAGTCGGTGATGTTGGCGAGCTGCGTCGAGAAAATCTCGATGCGGCCCGATGCCGTCTTGAACGGCACGCCGTTCTCGATCTGGTCGCGGAATGCAACGTGCGGCTTGTCCAGCTTGAACTTGTAAACACCGTGCTGCTTGAAGGTTTCCCAGGGCATGGTGACGCCCTGGTGTTCCATCACCTTGCCTTCCCACCACGCCTTCAGATACGCCTCATCGACGGCATCGCCCGAGCGGAAGTAGGTGCGGTCGGCACGCGGGTTGTAGCGCTTGCCGAAGTCCTTCAACGAATCGTCG
>CALMWD010000358.1 GCA_937873105.1 uncultured Rhodanobacteraceae bacterium | reverse complement strand
CGAGGCCCTGCGGTGCGGCGAGCAGGTCCTTGAGGGCCAGGCCGCTGCCGCCGCGGGCGAGCAAGGCGGCGAGCACCTCGCGCGGCGGCGCGAAGGCTGCGTGCGGTTCGCCGCGCGCGGCGCGCAGGCCGCGCACGACCCCGTCGAGGATCTGCCACTGCGCCAGCGCGCCGTCCGGCAGCGGCTGCGTCGGCGTGCTCAGGCGCGCGACGCGGCGGATCGCGAAGGCGTTGAAGTAGAGGTCGTAATGGTCTTCGGCCAGGAAGGACGGCGGCGGCAGGATCCAGTCGGCGTGGCGCGTGGTTTCGTTGAGGTAGGGATCGATCGCGACCTGGAATTCGAGCGTGCCGAGCGCACGATCGAGCGCGGCGCCGTTCGGCGTCGACGCCACCGGATTGCCGGCCACGGTCAGCAAGGCGCGCACCTGCCCTTCGCCCGGCGCCTCGATTTCCTCGCGCAGCACCGCCACCGGCAATTCGCCGCAGACCTCGGGCAGGCCACGCACGCGCGACGACCAGCGCCCGCGCGAACCCTTCGACGTGCCCGGACCGGTCACCGGCACCACGGCTTCGTTCGGCAGGCAGCCGCCGGCGCGGTCGAGTTGACCGAGGTAAAGATTCACGAGCTGGATCAGGTATTGCGCGACCGTGCCGAAACGCTGCGTCGACACGCCCATGCGTCCGTACACGCAGGCATTCGTCGCGCGATGCAGTCGTGCGGCAACGGCCTCGACCTGCGCCGGCGTGATGCCCGTGCGCCGCGGCAGATCGTCGATGCGCACGGCCTGCACGCGTGCCATCGCCGTGTCGAAGCCGTTGAGCTTGCCGGCATAGGCGTCGAGCCGCGGCGGGCCGATCCGCATCAAGGCCTGCAGCAGCGCGATCAGGAACCAGAGATCGCCGCCGGGCCGGATCGCCAGATGTTCGCTCGCGATCGCCGCGGTCTCGCTGCGGCGCGGATCGACCACGATCAAGGCGCCGCGGTCGCGGATCGCCTTCAGGCGCGCGGTCACGTCCGGCGCCGTCATCAGGCTGCCGTTCGAGGCCACCGGATTCGCGCCCAGCATCAGCAACACGTCGAGCCGATCGAGGTCGGGAATCGGCAGCAGCCACTGGTGTCCGTACATCTGCCAGTTCACGAGCTGGTGCGGCCACTGGTCGACCGACGAGGCACTGAACTGGTTGCGCGAGCCGATGGCGCGCAGCAGCTGCGGCACATAGGCCATCAGCGAGAAGTGGTGAACGTTCGGATTGCCGAGATACACCGCCACCGCATCGCGACCGTGCGCGGCCTGGATCGCGTGCAGGCGCTGCCCGATCTCGGCAAAGGCTTCCTCCCACGACGCCTCGCGCCACTCGCCATCGCGCTTGCGCATCGGCGTGCGCACGCGGTCCGGATCGTTCTCCAGATCGAGGATGGCCACGCCCTTCGGACAGACATGCCCGCGACTGAACGCATCCGCATCATCGCCGCGGATCGACGTCAGCACGCCATCGACATACTTCAGCTGCAAGCCGCAGATCGCTTCGCAGAGCGGGCAGGCGCGGTGCATCGCGACGGCATTCATCGCTGCGCCATCCTCGGCACGCGCCCGAGGTCGCCGCAGGCGGCGGCGGCGAAGAAGCGTTTGGCGGGGGCGAGCGCATCGACGAGGCCGAGGCCGCGCGACAGCCATGATCCGACGCGGCCGAGCTCGCCGCCGAAGCCGCGTTCGATGGCGTCGATGGCACGGGCGGCGGCATGGGTGTCGGAGCGGCGCCAGCTGTCGAAGCGCGAGAGCGTGGCGACGCTGCCGAGATCGCGCTCGCGGGCCCGCGCATCGACGAGCACGTCGACCAGGGCCGCGGCATCGATCAGCCCGAGGTTGAGGCCGAGGCCCGCAAGCGGATGCACGACATGGGCGGTGTCGCCGAGCAGGACCAGGCGCTCGGCGTGGAAGCGTTCGGCCAGCTGCAGACGCAGCGGGAAGGCCACGCGCGCGGTCGCCGCCACGACGCGCCCGAAGCGCAGGCCGCTGGCGGCGGACACGGCATCGCAGAAGGCCGCATCGTCGAGGGTGAGCAAGGCCTCGACCTCGGATTCGGGGCGCGTCCACACCAGGCTCGAACGTCCGTCGTCGATCGGCAGGAAGGCCAGCGGCCCGCCCTTCAGGAAACGCTGGAAGGCGATGCCCGGATTCGGCTGTGCCGTGGTCAGGTGCGCGACGATGCCGCGGCTCTGGTAATCGCGGCCGTCGACGGCCAGGCCGGCGGCTTCGCGCAACGAGGAACGCCCGCCTTCGGCCGAGACCACGAGGCGGGCGCGCAGGCGCGTGCCGTCGTCGAGTTCGATGCGCGCCTCGCGCTCGCCGCGTTCGCATTCGGTCACGCGCGCCGCGTGCACGGCGGCCACGCGCGAACGTGCCGCATCGAACAATCGCGCCTGCAATGCGCGCAGTTCGACGATCCAGCCGAGCGCGGGTTCGGCCACGAGGTCGCGACCGAAGCGCAGCACCTCGTCGCCGGAACGCACCTCCATGTCGCGATACGCGAAGGCACGCTGCGGCGGCCGGGGCCAGGCATCGAGGCGTTCGACGAAACGCGCCGAGGCCGGCGACAGGGCGATCACGCGTGCGTCGAGCGGCGCATCCTCCGCAGCGGCGGTCGGCGCATTCGGCTCGACCAGGGCGACGGCGAAGCCGGACTGCGCCAAGGCAGCCGCGGCACTGGCGCCGACGGCACCGCCGCCGACCACGATCACATCGAGCACAGGGCGCGTGTTCATCGGAATCCCATGGCCGAACGCACCAGGGCCTCGCGCAGCAGCGGCAGGTGTTCGGCGGACAACAAGGCGAAGCTGCGCAAGGGTCCGATCGGCAGGTCGCTGGCCATGAAACGCGCCAAGGCATCGGAGAAGCGCGCGGTGCGCTCGCGGTCCTCGCGACGGCGCTCGGCGTACTCGGCCAGCATCGCTTCGGAACCGACGCCGTCGCGATGCGCCGCGATCACCTCCGCCAGTGCCAAGGCATCACGCAAACCGAGATTGAAGCCCTGCGCGCCGATCGGATGGATCGTCTGCGCGGCATTGCCGATCACGGCGACACGGCGATCGACCACGCGTTCGGCGAACTGCAGCTTGAGCGGCCAGGGTTGGCGCTGGCCGACCCGGCGCCAGCGTCCGAGGCGCGTGCCGAAGCGCTGTTCGGCGAGCGCGAGGAAGTCCTCGTCGGACATCGCGAGCGCGATCGCGGCGTGATCGGGCGCCAGGCTCATGACCAGGCCGGCGCGACGGCGGTCCAGCGGCAGCAGCGCGATCGGGCCGCTGCCGGTGAAGCGTTCGTAGGCGCAGCCGTCGAGATCGCGTTCGACCTCGATCGCGGTCACGATCGCCGTCTGCGCGTAGTCGTGGCTTTGCAGCGGAATCTGCAGCGCGTTGCGAATGACCGAGTCGGTGCCGTCCGCGGCGACCAGCAGGCGCGTCCGCAGGCGTTTCGTGTCGTCGCCGACGCGCAGTTCGAGTTCGACATGATCGTCGCGGGCCGCGAACTGTTGCAGGCGCGCGGGCCGCAGGCGTTCGAGACCCGTCGTGCGTGCCATCGCGTCTTCAAGCGCGCCGGCCAGCTGCCGTGCCGGCACGATCTGGCCGAAGGCGGGCAGTCCGTGCGCGGCGGCTTCGAGCAGGGTGCGCCCGAACGCGCCGCGGCGGCTGACGTGGATGCGCCGGATCGGATGCTGGCCGCCGGCGCCATAGGCCACGCCGAGTTCGTCCAGGGCCAGGGTCGAGGCGCGGCCGAGGGCGAAGTGGCGCTCGTCCCAGCGCGGCGCCTGCGGGCTGGGTGCGGGCTGCGCTTCGAGAGCGAGCACGCGCAGGCCGGGCTGGCGATCCAGCGCCAGCGCCAGGCTCATGCCGACCAGGCCGCCACCGACGACGACGACATCCAGGACCGATTCCGATTGCGCTGATTCCATCCCGCCATGATAGCGGCCGCCCCGTCCCGCCCGCTTCGATTAGAATGGCCGCCCCCGATGTTCCGGAGTCGTCCATGTCGCAGTTGTTCCGTTCCGACGCCGCCCGCCTGGCGCTGCTCGTCGCCCTGGTCGTGATCGCCGCGTTGACGCGCCTGATGCCGGGCCGTCCGCCGAATTTCTCGCCGATCGAAGCGATGGCCCTGTTTGCCGGCGCGGTGTTCGCGAGCCGCTACGTCGCGGTGCTGGTGCCGCTGGCGGCGATGCTGATCTCCGACATGGTCCTCGGCCTGCATTCCGGCATGTGGCTGGTCTATGCCTGCATGGCCGTCATCGCGCTGGCCGGCACCCGCCTCGCCGGCCGCATCAGCGCGCTGCGCGTGGTCGGTTACGGCCTCGGCGCCGAGATCTTCTTCTTCGTCGTGACCAACTTCGCGGTCTGGGCCGGCGCCGCCGACCATGCGGACCCGATGTACACGGCCGACCTGCAGGGCCTGATCAACTGCTACATCGCCGCGATCCCGTTCTTCCGCAACCAGGTCGCCGGCGTGCTGGTGTATTCGGCCGTGCTGTTCGGCGCGCATGCGCTGATGACGCGTCGCGCTGCGCAGGCCGCGGCCGCGTAAGCGATGGGCAACCGCCTCAGCAAGATCTACACGCGCACCGGCGACGACGGCTCGACCGGGCTCGGCGACGGCACGCGCGTGTCCAAGGACAGCGCCCGCGTCACCGCCTACGGCACCGTGGACGAGTTGAACAGCGCGATCGGCGTCGTTCTGGCTTGCGATCTGCCGCAGCCGATCGGGGACATGCTGACCGAGATCCAGCACGAGCTGTTCGATCTCGGCGGCGAGCTCTGCATTCCCGGCAGCGAACTGGTGCACGAGGCCGACATCACCCGGCTGGAAACGCGCCTCGATGGCCTCAACGAGGACCTGCCGCCGCTCAAGGATTTCATCCTGCCCGGCGGCGGCATGGCCGCAGCGCAATGCCATCTGGCGCGCACCATCGCGCGCCGCGCCGAACGCGAAACGGTGACGCTGTCGCATCACGACGCCGTGCGCCCGGAAGCGATCCGTTACCTCAACCGCCTGTCCGACCTGCTGTTCGTGATCGCGCGCGTGCTCGCGCGCAGCGCCGGCCACGGCGAGGTGTTGTGGAAACATGAACGCCGCAAGCGCGGCTAGGTCGGCATGATCTTTACGCACGCCGCCTGCCTGCAGCATTGCCCGGGACCGGGACATCCGGAGTCGCCGGATCGGCTGAAGGCGGTGTTGCGTGCGCTCGATGCGCCGGTGTTCGCCGACATTCCGCGCCTCGAAGCGCCGCGGGTCGATCGCGCCCTGATCGATCGCGTGCATCCCGGCGTCGAATACGCGCAGATCTTCGCGCACGCGCCGCGGGTGCAGACCTTGCGCCTGGATTCGGAGACGGTCATGCATCCCGCCGCGGATTCGCTGGAAGCCGCGTT
>CALMWD010000357.1 GCA_937873105.1 uncultured Rhodanobacteraceae bacterium | reverse complement strand
GAAGTTCTTGCATTGAATGACCGGTGACCGATTTCAGCGCAGCGGCCCCGGCACCGGAACTCAGCGCCTTCTGGCCTTCGGCGATCGCGGCGTTGGCTTCGGCGGTCTTGGCGGCGATGTGCGCATCGTAAAGCCGATTCACATCGGCGTCGGACTTGCCGTTTGCGGCAGCGCCGAGGGTCTTGCGCTTGTCGGCCATGATCGCGGCATTGGCCTGGGCGATGGCGGCCGCCTTGGCCGCTTCGGCCTTGGCCTGGCGCGCGCGTTCTTCGCGCTGTTCGGCCTCGCGTTGCGCCTGGCGTTCGGCTTCGGCCTTGGCATCCCAGTCGGCATGCACCGGCAGGGCGGCTAGCAAGGTAGCACTCAGGACGATCGACGACAGCAGCAGCTTGGGACATCCGGACATGGCGGCACTCCGCGGTTGGGTGGGTGCCAGATACGCAATTTGGCGCACGGACTCGTCATCCCGTGCGCGATGCATCATTCGAACCCGTCGCCGAACAGCCCGTCGAGCGCGCTGGCGTCGCCGGCGAGGAAGACGTCGGGATTGAGATTGGTGTCGTTGGCGACGAGATTGGTCGCTTCCGATTCGAACGCGCTCACGCGGCCGTCGGCGCTCCAGGTGAAGAAGGCGTTCGAGGTCGCGTTGGCCGCCGCGCCGAGGCTGTTGCGGGTGACCAGGCGTGGCACGGCCTGGCCGAGGCCGGCGACGAAGAGCTGGATGACCGAGGCCGGCGGCGTCGGCGAGCATTGCATCAGGACGCTGCCGTCGTCGGCGACGCGCGCGCGATCGCAGGTCTGGTAGCCGTTCGGCAGCGCGACCGTGTGCAGACTGTTGGCGACGAGGTCGCGCACGTACAGGTTGCTCGGCGAGTCGGTCGTGTGGATGGTATTGGCCGCCGTGCGGAAGACCACGTAGCGGCCGTTGGCCGAAATCGAACCGCGATCGGAGGAATTCTGGCCGACCACCGAACCGGCGACATTGCGGTTCACGTTCTGGAAGACGAAACCGCCGGTCTGCGGATTGCGCGTGCCCACCAGCACGTCGAAGACATTGCCGTTGAACACCGTCGCCAGATTCTTCGCCATGGTCGTGAACACGATGCGGCTGCCGTCCGCGGACAGCGCGCCGGATTCCAGCGGGTCCACGTCGCCGATGCCGGCGGCGCCCTGCGCCGTGCGGTCGACCATGCTGACGATGCCCGTCGAAAAGTCCATCTGGTACAGGTGCGCATGCCCGCCTGTCGCAACGCCGTTCAGCAGGTTCGTCGCGGTCGACGTGAACATCACGTAGCGTCCATCGCCGGAAACCACGGGCGAGCGTGCGGCGGCATTGGTTGCGGTCGGCGTGCCGACGCCGTCGTTCCAGGCACGGCTGGCGCGTCGGAAGGTGCGGGTCTCGACGTCGAGGCGCAGCACGTCGGTGTTTTCGCCGTTGGTGCCGTCGGCCGGGATATTGGTGGCCAAGGTTTCGAACACGACGTAGCGACCCGAGGTCGAGACCGCCGGACGGGAATGCGCGCCATTGGCGTTGGCCGGCGTCAGCAGTTCGAACTGGCGCGGGCCGACGTGGTAGCGCAGTAGCGGATTGCTCGCGGCCCCGGCGAGATAGTTGGTGGCGTTCGTGCCGAACACGACGAAACGGCCGTCGCCGGAAACCGCCGGCGAGAAGCTCCAGCCGTTCGGCTGGGTGCCGGCGTCGCGCTGGACGCGCACGACGATCGGGGCGGCGGATGCGTCCAGCATCGCTGCAGACAGCGACGCGGCCAGACAAATGCGAAGAAACGACATGGCGACTCCTAGTGCCGGGATGCGGGGACCGATGCATCGATCCGAAGGCAAACGGCACTGTCGCGAAGGCGCCGTGTCGGCGCGACGCATCCGCCATCAGACGCGTGAGCGCGGGCACGAATGGCCGGAATCCGGGTACCAGCGTCGGAGCGCGTTCGTGCGCCTGCTCAGCGCAGGACCGGGACCGCGAATGCGTCCGCGAGCGGCGGCAGGCCGTGGCGCGCACGCGCGCGGCGACAGCGTTCGTCGCCGACCTCGACGTCCCGGCAAGGCGAGGCGCGCTGCGCGTAGATGCCGCAGGCGACGTGTACGCCGACCTGGCCGGTCAGCGCCGCGCAGCGTGGCCTCGCGTCGTTGGTGCCGCGCAGGCAGGCATGCCAGGGCGTCAACGGCTCGACCATTGCGTCGGGGATGCCGCGCTCCGGCGCTTCCGCCCAGTAGAACGACACCCGATAGGTCGCGCAGCAGGCGCCGCAGGACTGGCAGATGGACGAAGCGGCAGCGGCGGACAAGGGAATCACGACGCGGCCTCAGGCGAAGCGTGCGCCGCTGTCGGCCAGGAGGGCGCGCAGAACCGAGCGATGGCAATGCCGGTCGTCCTCGCAGTAGCAGCCGAGCGAAAAGTCGGTCTGCTTCGACAGCGCCGCCAGCAATTCGATCGTGCGCCGCGCCGCCGGTTCGTTCATCTCGGCACGGTAGCGCTTGAGGAAGGCGGTGAACTGCGCCGGGGTGGTCGCGGCGCGGTGCAGTTTCAGCGTTTCCGCGCTCGGGGCCAGTTCCGGATACCAGACGTCGAACCAGTCGCGCGCGGCGTATTCGGCTTTCGGCACGGCGCGCGGCGGCCGTCGCACCGCGCCGATGCGCAGGCCCTCGCGCGGATGGCGCGGACTGCCGAGACGGACGATGCGGATGGCCATGGCGGACTCCCCGGGGGCGGATGCGTCCGCGATCTTGCGCAAGCCGCGCGCGCCGATCAATCCCCGGCGAGGTGCCGGAACGGCAAGGCCTGCTTGACCAGGATGACGGTGCAGGGCGCGTGCATCGCGACCTTGATCGGCACCGTCGCGACCAGCCGCTGCATCGAGGTGCCATGGGTGGCCGCGCCCATCACGATCATCGTCACCCGGTTCGTTTCGGCGTAGCGGATCAGGGCTTCGGCGACGTCGCCGGATTCGAGCACGTGGAACGAGGCCTGGTGCCGCGACAGATCGAGCGGCGCCGCCCATTGCCGCAGCTGCGCCAGATGGCGCGCATACGCGCCTTCGTCGGAGGCGCCCGTCGGCACCACGGTGACGCAGGCCAGGCGCGCCCCGGGGCGCAGGCCGAGCGAACGCGCCACGGCTTCGCGCAACGAATACAGCGTGGCGTCGGCCACGTCGCGATGTGGCACGGCGACCATCACGATCGGCACGCTGTCGATCTGCTGCAACGGCGGCGGACTCGGCACGTAGTGCTTGCCGGCGGCGCGCAGCCAGCGCTTGAAGTGCACGAAGGCACCGGTCGGCTGCAGCTGGCGGCCACGTGCGGTCACCGTCACCTGGTCCGGATGCTTCAGGTCGAAGGCGAGATGCGCGGCCGAGGGATAGCGTTGCGCTGCCTCCGGCTCAAGACAGCGCAGCACGATTTCCTGAAACCATTCCGGCAAGTCCGGGCGGCGTCGCCGCGGCGGCACCGGGTCCATCCACAGGCGCTGGCGCAGTCCGGATTCGGTCTGCGGTTCGCCGAAGGGCAGTTCGCGCGTGGCCAGTTCGTAGAGGATCACGCCGATCGCGAACAGGTCGCTGCGCGGGTCGCCGCGCACGCCGACCACCTGCTCCGGCGCCATCCACGGCGCCGAACCGACCGGCTTGCGGGTTTCTTCGGCCAGCAGGTCCGGATAGTGCGCGTGGCAGGCCAGGCCGAGATCGAGCAGGACCGCTTCGCCATTCGGCCGGATCATCACGTTCGCCGGCTTCAAGTCGAGGTGGCAGGCGTTCTGTCGATGCAGGTCGTGCACCGCCAGCGCCAGCGCCGCGCCGAGCTCGCGGATCGTCTCGACCGCCAGCGGCGCACCCGCTTCGAGATGCCGGTCGAGCGTGCGGCCGTCGATGCGCTCCATCACCAGATAGGGCTGGCGCGTCAGGTCGCCCGCGGCGATGAAGCGCGGCACGTGCGGACCGACGATGACCTGCAGCATCTGCTGCTCGACCTCGTAGCCGACGATGCTGCCGGCCCCGTCGCCGCCGAGCCGCGGCAGCTTCATCACCATCGGGAAGCCGGGATCCGGCGCGCCGTCGGCATAGGTCACGGCATGGATGCTGCCCATGCCACCGGCGTGCAGGCAGGCGCCGACGCGGAAGCCGTCGACGATACCGCCGGGCGCGATCCGGCTCATCGTCCCAGTGCCAGCCGTTGCGCGGCGTGGGCGTCGACGCCGGCGCGTTCGATCGCGCGCATCGCCGCGTCGATGTCGTAGGGCACGCGCTGGAAGCACAGGCGCGCGACGGTCGTGTCGAACAGCGCATACATCGCCTCGAGCCGGCCGTCGCGCGGCTGCCCGACCGAACCGACCGTGGCCAGCCAGGACCGATGCCGCGGCGTCGGGATGGCCACGCCCGGGGTCGGCGCGAAGGCCATCAGCCGATGCTCGACGCCGAGGTAGTACAAGGACTGCGCATGCACGTGGCCGCCGAAGACGAAGCGCGTCTGCGAATGCAGCGCCTGCGCGGCGAGCAGGCTGCGGGTGGCGGTGCGGGCGTCGTCGACATAGGTCCAGCGCGCCGGCGCCTCCGCCGAAGCATGCACGAACAGCAGGTCGTCGAGGGTTTGCAGCAGCGGCAGGCCGGACAGGAATTCGCGCTGCGGCGCGGACAAGCGCGCATGGGTCCAGGCCGCGGACAACTCGCCCAGGGCTTGGGTCCGCGATGGCGGCTGCACCGCGAGTTCGTCGTGATTGCCGCGCACGGCGAGGGCGCCGTCGGCGACCAGACCCATGAGCCGCTCGATCACGGCTTCCGGGTCGCCGCCGTAGCCGACGTAGTCGCCGAGCAGCACGAAGCGCCCGGCGCCGGCGTCGCGGGCGTGCGCGATGCAGGCCTCGAAGGCCTGCAGGTTCGCATGCACATC
>CALMWD010000356.1 GCA_937873105.1 uncultured Rhodanobacteraceae bacterium | reverse complement strand
GCCGTGGCCGCATCGCTGCCGTCGTCGGCGCCGGCGTGCAGGCGCGCCAGTTGCCGCAGGCGCGCTTCGGTCTGGCCGGCCGGCACGACGAAGCGGCGATCGCCGCGCCACAACAGGGCGAGAAAGCCGCCGCCGAGCGCCGCCAGCAGGAACAGGTCGATCCAGGCCGGCGTGGTCGCGGTCGCCGCGGCGACGGACGCCGGCGCGCGTTTCAGGGCCAGGCGCAAGGTGGCCAGGCGCTGGTCGCCGAGCGAGATCGGATGCGCGACTTCGACGAAGCGGTCGGCGCCGAACACGCTGACTTCGGTCGCGGCCTGCGCCCGCGCGGCGAAGGCGTCGTCGGGCTGCTGGCCGAAACGCGCGATGTCGTGGCTGCCGTCGTGGATGATGCGGCCGTCGCGGTCGAGCAGCAGCACATAGGCGACGTCGTCGCGATTCAGGCTGCCGACCAGGACCTCGCCGATGCGCTGCAGGTCGAAGAAGTAGGTCGGATTCACCAGCGATTCGGCCAGCAGTTCGGCGGCGACGCGGGCGCGGTCGGCCAGCGCCGCCTCGGCCTGTGCCGCTTCCCGCTGCGCGACGGCCGTCGCGGTGCGGCGCGCCTGGGCGCGATGCTGCTGCAGCGTCGCGGCCACCAGGGCGAGGGCGAGCAGCGCCAGCATCGCGCCGAACAGCCACCAGCGCCGGCGCAGGCTCATCGTTCCAGCTCCCGGCGCAGCGGCAGGATGCGCCGGTTCAGCGCCGTCAGCGCACGCTGCGTCTCGTCGTCGATGGCTTCGAAGCGCGCGGTCGCGAAATAGCCGCGCAAGGCGTCCTGCGCTTCGGGCTGGCGGTCGAGACCGAGCAGGACCTCGCGCAGGGCGTCGGCCAGCGGCGCCGGCAGGTCCTTGCGGATCAGCTCGATCGCCCGCGGCACGCTGTCGCTTTCGGCGATGACGCGGAAGTCCTCTCGGAAGCCCGGCGGCATGCGCCGCGGGTTGTCCCAGTCCAGGTTGCTGAGCGCGCCGGCATCGGCCAGGCCCTTGTGCACCCAGGTCGCGATGTTGAGTTCGGACCGGGCCAGCAGGAAACCGACTTCGTCGGGCGCGGGCTGGTCGTCCGGCGTGGCCAGTTCGGTCAGCGGCAGTCCGGCGTCGAGCAAGGTGACCAGGGGCAGGTAGAAGGCGCTGGTCGAGGAGCGCGTCTGCAAGGCCAGGCGTTTGCCGCGCAAGTCGGCGAGGCTGCGGAGGCCGCTGTCGCGACGCACGAAGACCAGGCTGCGGTAGACGTTGCGGTCCTCGCGCAATGCGCGCAGGAACGGCTGCGCGCCGGAGCGGCTCTGCAGTTCGGCCGCCATCGCCGGCGTTTCCGTCACCCAATCGACGCGGCCGCGGCGCAGGTAGCCGGCCATCTGTTGCGGGTCGCGGGCGAGCAGCACGGTGCCCTCGCGGATGCCGTGGCCGGCCAGGTGTGGCACGACCACATCGAGCATGCGCTTCAGTCGCACGTAGTCGCTGCGCGGGTTGTCGGTGATGCGGCCGATGACGATGCGGTCGGGATTCGACACGTCCGCCCAGGCCGCGACGGCGGGCAGCAAGGCGAGCAGCAGCGCCCAATACTTCGCCGTTCGCGCGCCAGCGGCGCGCAGCCTGCCGATTGCCTTGATCACCGTCGTTCGGTTCCGTCGCCGGTGCGTCCACCGGGCAAAGTGGGACCGACGATAACACGTGCGTCCGTTTCGCCCGACCGCGGCCGCAGTCGGTATCACTTGTTGACCGCGCCTTGCGCCAGCCGCGCCATGCGCTGCGCTTCGGCAAGGATGCCGCGCAGGATCATCACCTCGCGGCTGTCGAGGTCGGCGCGATGCAGCATGCGGCGGATGCGCTGCATCAGGTGGCCGTAGGGCCGGCCCTTGAAGAAATCGATGTCGGTCAGCGCTTCTTCGAAATGTCCGAACATGCGCTCCATCTGCTCGATCGTGGCCGGCGGGTCCTCGCGGCGTTCGCCGGGAACCGCGGGCAGCGCCTGCGCCGACAGCGCCGCGCCGCGCACGCAGTAGGCCAGCACCTGCACGGCCTGGGCCAGGTTGAGCGAACTGAAGTCGGCCTCGGTCGGAATGTGCACGGCGGCGTCGCAGCGGCTCAGGTCCTCGTTGGTCAGCCCGGTGCGTTCGGCGCCGAAGACCAGGGCCACCGGCCCGTCCGCCATGCGCCGCAGCAGTTCGGCCGAGGCTTCCGCGGGTTCGAACATCGGCAGGCTGATGTCGCGCAGGCGCGCGGTGCAGCCGACCGCATGCACGCAGTCGGCGATCGCATCGGCCAGCGAATCGGCGATGCGGGCGCGTTCGAGCACGTCGTCGGCGCCCGCCGCGAGCGCATTCGCGCGCTGGTCCGGGAACAGCTTCGGCCGCACCAGGGCGAGGTCGGACAAGCCCATGGTCTTCATCGCGCGCGCAGCCGAACCGATGTTCTCGGGCAGGGCGGTGTCGACCAGGACGATGCGCACGGGGCGCAGGAATTCACGCAGGGACATCGGCCTAGTCTAGCCCGCGGCTGAAGCCGGCGTCGCGCCTGCCTTTCGCGGCGATGGCCGCTTTGTTACGCTGGCGGCACTGCGCCCGGCCCCGAGCCGGGCTGTTCTTTCACGGAGATCCCATGCGAAACGGCGCCCTCAACATCGCCATCAAGGCCGCGCGCGCGGCCGGCAACGTCATCCTGCGCGCCCTGCCCAAGCGCGACAGCCTCGTCATCCACGAGAAGGCGCATCTCGATTTCGTCACCGAAGTCGATCGGCTCGCCGAAGCCGAGATCATCAAGGAACTGCGGCGCGCGTTCCCGACGCATGGGTTCCTCGGCGAAGAGTCCGGGCAGGTCGGACCGACGAAGCAGCAATGGGTGATCGATCCGCTCGACGGCACCAGCAACTTCCTGCGCGGCTTCCCGCATTTCGCGGTATCGATCGCCTTCGTCGAGAAG
>CALMWD010000355.1 GCA_937873105.1 uncultured Rhodanobacteraceae bacterium | reverse complement strand
TGGCAGCTCCAGTGGATGGGTGGTGCGGAGGTCCCGATTATCGCGGTGCAACATGGCGCCGGCAATGAAGAATCGTCACGGTTGTGGCGATTCCCGCCGACGGCTAGCCTCGCGACATGCCTCGCGCCTTCGCCGCTCCGCTGGTCCTGGCCGCCTTTCTCGCGGGCGGCGCGGATCCGTCTGCGGCCGACGCCTCGACCATCGACAGCGTGCGTTTCCACTCGATCTCGGTCGAGGACGGGCTGAGCCAGCCCACCGTGCGCGCCTTGCTGCAGGACCGCCGCGGCTTCGTCTGGATCGGTACGCTGGACGGGCTGAACCGCAGCGACGGCAACCGCATCCGCGTGTTTCGCCATCGTCCGGGCGACGATGGCAGCCTTTCCGACAACCACATCTCTGCCCTGCTCGAGGACGAGGCCGGCATCCTGTGGATCGGCACCGCCGGCGGCGGATTGAATCGTTACGACCCTGCGCAGGACCGTTTCGAGCACTTCCGGCACGATGCCGCGGTGCCCGGTTCCCTGGCCGGCGACGGCGTCACCGCGATCGCGCGCGGCGCCGACGGCACGATCTGGGTGACGACCTCGGTCGGCGGATTGCAGCGGTTGCGCCCGGGCTCGACGCGATTCGAATCGGCGCGTGATGCGGCCGCATTGGCCGGCCTCAATTCGACGCGCGACCTGTTCGTGCGCCGCGACGGCCACCTGCTGGTGGCGACGCGCATGGGCACTTACGAACTCGATGCCGACGGAGCGAAGCTGCGCGAGTGGGTCGATCCCGAGAACGGCGCGATCGACAGTTATGCCGTGGTCGAGGACGACGCGGGCGCGGTCTGGATCGCCTCCGGCGATCACGGCCTGTACCGGCTCGATGTCGATGGCGGCGTCCGGCGCTGGCGCGAACTTGCCGACGGCCTGGCCGGCGATGCGCTGCGCGCGCTGCAGATCGGACCATCCGGGGACGTCTGGGTCGGGACCCTGACCGGGCTCAGCCGCCTCGATCCGCGCAGCGGCGCGCTGCAGAACTGGCGTTACGACCCCTACGGCCGGGTCGGCCTCGGTGCGCATCGCGTCGAGTCGGTCATGATCGACCGCGACGGTCTGGTCTGGGTCGGCACCTGGGCGAATGGCGTCAGCCTGCACGACCCGGCCAGCGCCGGTTTCCGCCTCGCCGCGTTCCGGCCGGACGATCCGCGCTACCTGGCGCGGCCGACCGTCATCGCCGTGGCCCCGGCGGCGAACGGCAAGCTCTGGGTCGGCCTGCACGAGGAAGGCGGCGTGGCCTTGCTGGATCCGCATCGCGGGGTCGAACGCGTGTACCGGCACGATCCCGCCGACGCCTGTTCGATCGGCTCGTCGACGGTGCAGGCGCTGCGCGAAACGCGCGACGGCAGCCTCTGGGTCGCCTCGCCGACGGCGGGCCTGTCGCGCCTGGCGCCGGGCAGTCGCTGTTTCGAACACTTCGTGCCGGCGGCCGGCGATCCGCTGTCGCTGCCGGTGCGCAATGTCGCCGGCCTGTTCGAGGATCGGGACGGCGCCCTGTGGGCGGCGACGCTCGGCGCCGGCGTGGTCCGGCGTTGCGCGGGCTGCGCCGGCTTCGAACGCTTCGAGGCGATCAGCGGCGGTCGCAGCCTGCCGATGCAACTGGTGAACCTGAGTTACCAGAGCCGCGACGGCGCGATGTGGTTCGGCCTGCGCAGCGACGGCCTGGTGCGTTTCGATGTGGCCACCGGCGCGCTCGACCACTACGCACCCGGCCGCGAGGGCGCGCTCAGCGGCGGCGTCGTCACCCATGTGCTGGAAGACCGCGCCGGCGTACTCTGGGTCGCGACCCAAGGCGGCGGCCTGAATCGGGGCGAGCGCGGCGGCGACGGCCGCTACCGCTTCCGCGCCATTCGCCGCGCCGACGGACTGGCCGCCGACGCCATCGCGGCCCTGGCCGAGGACGACGACGGCCATCTGTGGATCTCGCACTCGAACGGCATTTCCCGGCTCACCCTGGCCGATGGCGCCTTGCTGAACTTCGCCAGCTCGGAAGGCACGCAAAGCCTCGGCTACTTCGTCGGCGCGGTGGCGCGCCTGGCGGACGGTGCCGTCGCCTTCGGCGGTCTGGAGGGCGTGACCCTGTTCGATCCGGACGACGTGCTCGCGCCGCGCATGCCGAAGCCTCCGGTGGTCTCGGCGATCAGCGTGCTCGGCGCGACCACGCTGGCCGGGGCCGACGTCGAGTCCGGGAGTCGCCGGCTGGTGCCGCGCGAGGGCGTCGTCGAACTCTCGCACCGCGACCGCGTCGTCGCCGTCGACCTGACCGCCTTCAGCTACAGCCATCCTGCCGCCGTGCGGTATGCCTACCAGCTCCAGGGCTTCGACCCGCAATGGATCGCGCTGGCCGCAGGCGCGAGTTCGGCCAGCTTCACCGCCTTGCCGGCCGGCGACTACGGCCTGCGCCTGCGCGCCGCGCGCCTCGGCAGCCGCGACTGGGTCGAATCGGACGAAGTGCTACGTCTGGTCGTGCACCCGGCGCCCTGGTGGTCGTGGTGGGCCTGGAGCGCCTACGGCGCGACCGCGGTGCTGCTGTTCTGGGCGGCTGCGCGTCGCGCCACCCGGGTCGCACGCACCCGCATCGAGCAGCAGCGCCGCCTGCGCCAGAGCGAAGAGTGGCTGAGCATGGTGCTCGAATCGTCCGGCGACGAAATCTGGGATACCGATCTGGTGCAGGGCGCCATCATGCGCCGCAACGCCAACCCCGAGACGGTGATTCCGGACCGCGAGCGGCTGAACCTGCAGGACATCTTCGCGGCCATCCACCCCGACGACCAGCAGGCCTACCTCGACGCCTACCACGCGGCCGTGAAAGGCACGAATCAGCGCATGAAGGCGAGTTTCCGCATCGCCACGCGCAGCGGCGGCTGGCTCTGGGCGCTGTCCTACGGCCGTGTCGTCGAACGCGGACCCGATGGCCGAGCGACGCGCCTGATCGGGGTATCACGCGACATCACCGACATCATGCAGCACGAGGAGGCGCTGCAGAAACTCAATGCCGAACTCGAGCATCGCGTCGATGCGCGCACGCGCGACCTGCAAAGCGCGAATGGACAACTGCGGCGCACGCTGGACGAGTTGCGACAGGCGCAGAAGCAACTGGTGGAGTCCG
>CALMWD010000354.1 GCA_937873105.1 uncultured Rhodanobacteraceae bacterium | reverse complement strand
CAGAGCTTCGTCATCGAACTCTGTGCGCTGCTCGGCGTCGAGCCGCCCGCGCACCGCGACGACTACCAGTTCGAGCGGCCCGTCACCTTTCGCCATGGCGACGGCGGCGCCAGCGCCGGCCGCATCGACTGCTACCGGCGCGGCTGCTTCGTCCTAGAAGCCAAGAAACTGAAAGTCAGCCGTGGTGATGCGCCGGGCGGCGCGCCGAGCAAAGTTTTCGACGACGCCCTGCTGCGCGCCCGCTCGCAGGCCGAGGGCTACGCCCGCGCCCTGCCGGCCGAGGAGGGCCGGCCGCCGTTCCTGATCGTCGTCGATGTCGGCAACGTCATCGAGCTGTACGCCGAATTCACGCGCACCGGCGCGACCTACGTTCCCTATCCCGATCCGCGCTCGCACCGCATCAGGCTGGCCGACCTGCGCGACGATGCCGTCCGCGCGCGTCTGCGTACCGTCTGGCTTGACCCGCTGTCGCTTGATCCGACCAGGCAGTCGGCGCGCGTCACGCGTGAAATCGCCGCGCACCTCGCCGAAGTCGCCAAGTCGCGGGAAGCCGCCGGTCACGCGCCCGAAACCGTCGCCGGCTTCCTCACCCGCTGCCTGTTCAGCATGTTCGCCGAGGATGTGGCGCTGATTCCGAAGGACAGCTTCAGCCAACTGCTGATTTCGCTGCGCGACGATCCCGGCCAGTTCGTGCCGCTGCTCGCCGCGCTCTGGAAGGACATGGACGGCGGCGGCTTCTCGGTGGTGTTGCGCAAGACACTGCCGCGCTTCAACGGCAAGCTCTTCAAGCAGCCCGAGGTCTTGCCATTGACCCGCGCGCAGATCGGCCTGCTCATCGAAGCCGCGAAAGCCGACTGGACGCAGGTCGAGCCGGCCATCTTCGGCACCCTGCTCGAACGCGCGCTCGACCCGCTGGAGCGCCACGCGCTCGGCGCGCACTACACGCCGCGCGCCTATGTGGATCGCCTCGTCCAGCCGACGGTGATCGAGCCGCTGCGCAGCGCCTGGGCCTACGTGCAGGGCGCCGCCGTGCTGCTCGCCAACGAGGGCAGGCACAAGGAAGCCGTCGCGGAAGTGCGCGCCTTCCATCACCGCCTGTGTTCCCTGCGCGTGCTCGACCCGGCCTGCGGCAGCGGCAACTTCCTCTACGTGGCGCTGGAACATCTCAAGCGCCTCGAAGGCGAAGTGCTCAACCAGTTGGCTGACCTTGGCGAATCGCAATCGCTGCTCGAAGCCGAAGGGCTCACCGTCGACCCGCACCAGTTCCTCGGCCTCGAAATCAACCCGCGCGCCGCCGCCATCGCCGAACTGGTGCTGTGGATCGGCTACCTGCAATGGCACTTCCGCACCCAGGGCAGCGGCCTGCCGCCACAGCCCGTGCTCAAGGACTTCCGCAACATCGAATGCCGCGACGCCGTGCTCGACTTCGTCGAAGGCCCGCAAGGCCGCCTGATCGGCGCCCCGGCCGTCTGGCCCAAGGCCGACGTCGTCGTCGGCAACCCGCCTTTCATCGGCGCGTCGAACATGCGCGCCGCGCTCGGCGACGCCTATGTCGATGCCTTGCGCAGGGCGTGGCGGGACGTGCCCGACTCCGCCGACTTCGTCATGTTCTGGTGGCACCACGCCGCGCAGCTCGTCGCGCGGGGCGGGCTTTCGCGCTTCGGCTTCATCACCACCAACAGCCTGCGCCAGACCTTCAACCGCCGCGTGGTGCAGGCGGCGCTGGACGCCGGCGCGGACCTGCACATGGCCATAGCCGACCACCCCTGGGTGGACGCCGCCAGCGGCGCCGCCGTGCGCATTGCCATGACGGTGGGCGCGCCGGGTACTGGAGAAGGCCGCCGCCTCGACGCGATCGCCGAGCGCGAAGGCAAGGGCGAAGGGCTGGACGTGGACCTCGCCGAGCGCGGCGGCAGTATTCACGCCGACCTGAGCATCGGCACGAACGTCGCGGCGGCGCAGGCCTTGCAGGCGAACAGCGGCATCAGTTCGCCCGGCTTCAAGCTGCATGGCGCAGGCTTCATCGTCACGCCGGAGGAACGCGCGGCGCTCGAAGCCGACGCGCCGATCAAGGACTATCGCAACGGCCGCGACCTCACCGACCGGCCGCGCGGCGTGCAGTTGATCGACTTGTTCGGCTTTCCGGCCGACGAAGTACGCCGCCGTTGGCCGGCCACCTTCCAGCGTGTGCTGACGACGGTTAAGCCCGAGCGCGACAAGAACAACCGCGCCAGCTACCGCGACAACTGGTGGCTGTTCGGCGAGCCGCGCAAGGACTTGCGCCCGGCTCTCGCCGGCTTGCCGCGCTACATCGCCACGGTGGAGACCGCCAAGCACCGCGTCTTCCAGTTTCTCGACGCCAGCATCGCGCCGGACAACAAGCTGATCTGCATCGCGCTCGACGACGGCTATTCGCTCGGCGTGCTGTCCTCGCGCATTCATGTCGCCTGGGCGCTGGCGCAAGGAAGCTGGCTCGGCGTTGGCAACGATCCGGTCTATGCGAAATCCCGCTGCTTCGAGACCTTCCCCTTTCCCGCCGCCCGGCCTGCGCGCATCGCCGACCTCGCGGAACAGATCGACGCGCACCGCAAGCGCATGCTGGCCGAGCACGAGGAGCTGACGCTGACCG
>CALMWD010000353.1 GCA_937873105.1 uncultured Rhodanobacteraceae bacterium | reverse complement strand
CACGCCGAGCGGCAGGATCGCCGCGAGCTCGCGCCGGACCTCGGGCGTGCGCAGGCGGCGCAGCGCGAACGCGTCGAGCAGCGCCAGCGTGGCCAGCAGGACCGACGCGAACAGCAAGGCCGTCAGCGGCACGCGGTCGAACGCCGCCGCCAGGCCGAGCGCGGCCAGCAGCAGCACTCCGGCGATCAGCGCCGGCGCCGGTCTCATCGGCGCGGCGCCTCGACTTTCAGCAGCAGGGCATCCAGCACCTGGTCGACGCGGCGGCCCTCGATCTGCATCTCCGGCGCCAGCGCGATGCGATGCCTGAGCGCCGGCCGCGCGATGCCCACGACGTCGTCCGGGGTCACGAAGTCGCGCCCGTCGAGCACGGCCTGGGCGCGCGCCGCGCGCACCAAGGCCAGGCTGCCGCGCGGTCCGGCGCCCATCGCGATGCCGGGCCAGGTGCGGGTCGCGCGGACGATGCGTACCGCATAGTCGAGCACCACCGGATCGACCGCGATCGCCGCGGTCGCGGCCTGCATCGCGACCACGTCGGCCGGTTGCACGACGGCGCGCACCGCGCTCAGGTCGAACTGCGCGGCGCGACCGCCGCCCACGGCCTGGACCATGCGCAGCTCGTCCTCGTGTCCCGGATAGTCGATCAGGATCTTCAGCAGGAAACGGTCGAGCTGCGCTTCCGGCAGCGGATAGGTGCCTTCCTGCTCGACCGGATTCTGGGTCGCGATGGTGAGGAAGGGCGGATCGAGCGGAAAGCTGCGCGACTCGATCGTGACCTGGCTTTCCTGCATCGCCTCGAGCAGGGCCGACTGCGTCTTCGCCGGGGCGCGGTTGATCTCGTCGGCGAGCAGCAGGTTCGCGAACACCGGGCCGCGGCGGATCTTGAAGCTCTCGCTCTTCGGATCGTAGAAGGCGTGGCCGCTGACGTCGCTCGGCATCAGGTCGGGGGTGAACTGGACGCGCGAGAACGTGCCCGCCATCGCCGCCGCGAGCGCACGCACCAGCAGGGTCTTGCCGAGGCCGGGCACGCCTTCGATCAGCACGTGGCCGCCGGCGAGCAGGGCGACCAGCAACTGGTCGAGCACGGCGTCCTGGCCGATGAAGGCGGCGCCGATCTGGGTGCGGATCGCGGAAACGCGCTCGACGAGGGCGTTGGCGGGCAAGGGCGGCGGTGCGAGGGTGCTCATAGGCGACGGTCCAGTTGCTGCAGGGTGGCGATGGCGGACAGGAAATGATCGGCGCGGCCGAGGCCGACCGGATTCAGGGCGTGGCGCAGCTCGGCGACGGGCAGGCGGGTGCGTTCGGCCAGCGCGGCGATGCGGGCGTCCTCGGGCAGGGCGGCGATGACCGGCTCGCGTTCGCGCAGGCGCTGCTGCACCCGCGCCAGCACGGCCCGATGCAGGGCGACGGGCTGGCCGCGGCGGAACAGGAACTCGCCGCTGGCGCGCACGTGTTCGAGCAGGGCGCGGCGCGGCGGCGCGGCGTCGGGCAGGACCGGTCCGAAGCGCTGGCTGCGCATCCACAACCACAGCAGCAGGGCGATGAAGGCCGGCAGCAGGGCCGGCCAGCCGACGCGCACCAGCCACACGTGGAAGGGCTCGTGGTCGACGCCGCGGAACAGATGGATGCGCGGGCGCTCGCGCAGCGGCGCCAGCAGCGCCTCGGCCAGCGCCACCGCGGCGGCATCGTCGAGGGCGGTGTTGTGCAGCATGTCCAGGCTCGACACCAGGAAGACGCGGCCGTCGTCGTACCAGGCATGCGCATACCAGTAGCCGTCCGCCGCGTCGTCGTGGCGGGCGAGCTGGGTGTAGTGGGCCGCGATGTCCTCGCCGCCGATGCGGGTGCCGCCGCAGAGTTCGTAGTCGCCGTGTGCGCCGGCGTCCAGTTCGAAGCAGTTCGGCTCGGCGTCCTGCGGCACAACGCCGAGGCGGTCGAGCAAGCGGCCCGCGCGCCCCTCGGCCGAGGCCGGCATGCGCATCAGCAGCAAGGCGCCGCGGGCGACGAAGTCGAGCAGGGCCTCGACCTCGGCCTCGCGCAGGCTGCGCGGATCGAGGTCGAGCACGACGGCGCTTTCCGCGGGCTCGGCGAAGTCCGCGGCGTCGAAGCGCAGGCGGTTGAACACGACGTGCTCCCGCGCGGCCAGGATGCGTTCCAGCGCCAGCAGGCGATTGCGTCGCGCTTCCGGCGCGGGCGGCATGCGCAATTCGAACGGCGCGCGGTGGAAGTTCGCGAGGAACCACCAGGCGCCCGCGCCGAGCAGCGCCAGTCCGAGCGCGATCAGCACGAGGTTGCGCAGGCGCGGCGTCATCGCGTCACCCAGCCGGCGGCGTCGCAGCGTGCGACCAGGGCCTCGAAGCGCGTCGTGTCCGGCAGGTCGTCGGCATAGGCGGCGCGCTGCCAGTGCCGCACCACCTCGACCAGGGCCTCGCGCGCGCCCGCATCCTCGACGCGGCGGGCGAGACGCAGCACCTCGGCCTCGGTCGCGCCCGGGCTCAGCACCTGGCCGTAGCGCTCCGGCAGCAAGGCGCAGGCGCCGCGATACAGCAGGGCCATCGCCGCCCGCGGCGCGCCTTGCGCGAACAAGGCGCGCGCCGCGGCGATCAGGTCCGCGGGCAGGATTTCCGGAGCGCGATCGGCCTCGACCACCGGCGCCGTTGCCGACGACCGCGGGCGCAGCCGTTCCAGCAGCGGCAGCCGCCAGCGGGCGGCGTGCATCAGCACCACGGCGATCAGGAGCGCGAGCAGGATCCACAAGCCGAACTCGGCGATGAAGCCGAACACGGCGCTGATCAGCCGCACCAGCGGCGACCAGGTCGAACGCGGCTGCTGCACCGCGTCGTCGATGCGCTCCCAGCGCTGCAGCGTGCGCTTCTCGCCGAACACCTCGGCCTCCAGCGTCTTCGCGACCTCGCGCGCGAACGCGGCGTCGGGTTCGCGCGCCGGGAAGACCTCGGCCAGCCTGGGCGAGGTCACGATCTCGGCCTGCCACTCGGGCTCGTCCGCCGCCGCCTCGTCCTCGTCCTCGTCCTCGACCGTCGCGATGTCGTCGGTCGCCGGCGCGGCCGCGACCGGCGTCGGCAGCAGCGCCGGGGCCAGGGCGACCGCCAGCGCCAGCGCCAG
>CALMWD010000352.1 GCA_937873105.1 uncultured Rhodanobacteraceae bacterium | reverse complement strand
GCGGCGGGTGCCGCGGCGCGCGGCGCGGTCGCGGCGCTGGCCGCGCGGCATGGCCATCGCGGCCGGACTGCTCCTGGCGCTGGCCGCCGCCTGGCAATGGCGATTCCATTGGCCCGAAGGACAGGCCTGGCGCACCGATCTCGTGCAGGGCGATGGCACCACGGTGCGCGGGCGCTGGTCGCGCGGCGGCGAATTCGCGACCGGTGCCGGCGAGACCGCCGCGGTCGCGGTCGCGCGCATTGGTCGATTGCAGCTCGCCCCGGAGACGCGCCTGCGCCTGATCGAGACCCGGCGTGGTCGGCATCGCGTGGCGCTCGAGGTCGGGCGCATCGAGGCGACGGTCTGGGCCCCGCCCGGCCAGTTCGGCGTGCGCAGCGGCGAGGCCGACATCCTCGACCTCGGCTGCGCATTCACGCTCACCCGCGACCGCGACGGCCGCGGAGAGCTGCAGGTCAGCAGCGGCTGGGTGCAGTACGAACTCGGCCGCCAGGAAGTGCTTCTGCCGGCCGGTTATCGCGTGACCTACGACGGGGACGGCGCCTCCCTGCCGGTATCGATCTCGGCCCAGGCCGATGTCCTCGCCGCGGTCGCGCGGGTCGAGGCGGCCACGCAGACGGACGCGCGCGCGGCGGCCGTCGCGGCGCTGGCGGCCTCGGCGCGGCGCGACGATGCCTACACCCTGCTCCACCTGCTCACCCGCGATCCGGCCCTGGCGGGCGGGCCGCTGTATCCGCGTCTGGCCGAATTGCTCGACGCGCCGGCCGATGCGACCCATCGCGAAGCCTGGGCGCGCGGCGAGATCGGCGCCATCAACGCATGGTGGTCGCGGTGGCCGGTCCCGCCCAAGGCCTGGTGGCGGCAATGGCGCGACGCGTTTCCGGCCCCCTGATCCGGCCGTCGGGCCGACACTGCTAGGCTCGGCATCTTTCCGCGGAGCCCGTGCATGACCCGACCCCGAGCCTTGATCACCGGCGCCGGCAGCGGCCTTGGCCGCGCGCTGGCACATCGTTATGCGCGTGCCGGTTACGACATCTGCGTCGCCGAACTGATCCCCGAGCGCGCCGAGGCCGTGGTCGCGGAACTGGCCGCCCACGGCGGCGCACACGTCGCGGTGCGCGTCGACGTCGGCGACGATGCCTCGGTCGAGGCAATGCGCGACGCGGTGCGGGCGCACTGGGACGGCTTCGACGTGCTGATCAACAACGCCGGCGTCGCCAGCGCCGGCTCGATCGCCGACAGCGCCCTGGACGATTGGCGCTGGGTCACCAACATCGACCTGTTCGGCGTGGTCCGCGGCATGAAGGCCTTCGCGCCGATGTTCCAGCAGCGGCGTCGCGGCCACGTGCTCAGCACCGCCTCGTTCGCCGGCATCGCCGGCGCGCCCGGCATCGCCAGCTACGGCGTCGCCAAGGCCGGGGTGATCGCGCTGTCGGAGGCCCTGCGCGCCGAGATGGAGCCGTTCGGCGTCAAGGTCTCGGTGATCTGCCCGAGCTTCTTCAAGACCAACCTGCTCGAAACCGCGCGCGGCCCGAATGCGCAGTTCGCCGGCGTCGCCGCGAAGTTGATGGACAACGCCAGGGAATCGGCCGACGACATCGCCGACTACGTCTTCCGCGCCCAGCAGCGGGGCGAGTTCATGATCATCCCGACCGGCCCCGAACGCACGCGCTGGCGACTGAAGCGCTGGTTCCCGGAGCTGTATTTCCGCGAACTGATGAAGTTCGCGCGGCGGATGGCCGCACCCGGCCACTGACACGCCTCGCCGCCGCCACGTCTCGTCACAGCCGTGACTTCCGGCGTTGTCGCCGGCGCCCGCGCTGCCTAGGCTCGGAACCTTCTGCGACGGGAGAGGTTATGCGGATCCGGGGAATGCTGGGCGGGCTGATGCTGGCCTTGCCGTGCTGGGTATCGGCGATGACGGCCGACGAACTGATCGCGAAGAACATCGAGGCGCGCGGCGGCCTTGAAGCGATCCGCGCCATCCACAGCCTCAAGCTGTCCGGGCGCCTGCAGGCCGGCGGTTTCGAAGCCGAGGTCACCGACTACCGGCGCCCCGGCAAGGTGCGCTACGAGTTCTCGATCCAGGGCATGACCCAGGTGCGCGCCTACGACGGCCGCGACGCCTGGGCGATCTCGCCCTTCGGCGGCCGCAAGGATCCGCAGAAGCTGTCGGCCGACGACATCAAGGACCTCGGCATCGAGGCCGACCTCGAAGGTCCGCTGGTCGACCATGCCGGGAAAGGCCACAAGGTCGAATACCTCGGCACCGAGGACATCGACGGCACCGAGGCGCACAAGCTGCGCGTGGCCTACGCCAGCGGCAACGAGGCGGTGTACTACTTCGACCCGGATCACTTCCTCGAGATCCGCATCGTCACCAAGAGCTGGTATCGCGGCAGCGCCTTCGAGGGCGAAACCGACCTCGGCGACTACGAACGCGTCAACGGCGTCTACCTGCCGTTCTCGGTCGCGTCGGGCGCGAAGGGCTCGGCGCAGAAATCGACCGTCACCTACGAACGCGCGGAAGCGAACCTGGAGCTCGCCGACAGCCTGTTCGCCTTTCCGCAGGGAGCGACGCCATGAGCCGCATGAACCGTTCCGCCGCCCGCGTGGTCGGCCCCGTCGTGCTGGCCGCGGCCCTGGTCGCCGCCCCGCTGGCCGGCCGCGCGTTCGACAGCGCCAGCGTGTCCGGCCTCGGCATCCGCAACATCGGCTCGGCGGCGATGAGCGGGCGCATCAGCGCGCTTGCCGCCTACAACGACAACGGCAAGACCGTGCTCTACGTCGGCGCCGCCAGCGGCGGCGTCTGGAAGTCGCTGGACGGCGGCACCACGTTCGCGCCGAAGTTCGACGACCAGCCGGTGCAGTCGATCGGGGCCATCGCCATCGACCCCTCGAACCGCCAGAACATCTGGGTCGGCACCGGCGAGAGCTGGACGCGCAATTCGGTCTCGATCGGCAACGGCGTGTACCGCTCGACCGACGGCGGCGACACCTGGACCCTCGTCGGCCTGCCCGAGAGCGAACGCATCGCCAAGATCATC
>CALMWD010000351.1 GCA_937873105.1 uncultured Rhodanobacteraceae bacterium | reverse complement strand
CTCACTTCTCGATGATGTAGTTCAGGCTCGCGCGCGATTGTTCGCCGCTGGTGGCTTCGAGTTCGATGTCGTCGCGGATGAGGTAGCGGACGATGAGCACGCTGCCGTTGCGGGCCAGGCCGATGCCGTAGCCGACGAAGAGCTTGGGCGTGAGGTATTTGCCGATGGTGAAGGCCTCGGTGCCGCGTGCGGCGTCGCCGGTGACGCCGATCTCGGCGCCGAGGCTGCTGGCGAGCAGGTCGCCGCCGATGGTGCCGAGCGCCAGCGCGGCGTTCGACAGGCGCTGGCGGTCGGCGCCGCTGACGCCGCGCAGGTTGCGCCCGGTGACGAGCAGGGCCAGCGCTTCGGATTCCGGCAGCGCCGGACGCGCATAGATCTCGGTCTGCGCGCGACGCGCGGTGCCGGTCACGCGCACGCCGGCGACGGCGCTGCCGGCCTTGCGTTCGGCCTCGATGTCGAGCGTGGGCTCGTCGAGCGGACTGTTCGCGAACAACAGGCGTCCGCGGCGGATCGTCAGGCGTTGCCCGTAGGCGGCATACCGGCCGCTGACCTGCAGCTGCCCCTGGCCGTAGGCGTTGCCGCCGCTGCGTTGGCGAAGGCGCAAGTCGCCGCGGATGCGGCCGTCGAAACCGTAACCGACCAGGCGCGCCTGGTCGCCGAAGGCGAGCGTGACGTCGGCCGCCCAGTTCAGCGCCTCGGCCGCCGCATCGGCCTCGGCGTCGACGATGACCACGTCGCTGCTGACGTCGGTGGGCGGCGCCAGCGCCTCGGCATCGATGCGCGCTTCGGCGATGTCGACGCGACCGCCGAGCAGCCAGTCGTCCTCGCGCTGGTTCAGCGTCAGCGCCGGACTCAGCACCAGGCGCAACGCCGGCGTGTCGGACAACACCGCCCGTTCGCCGTTCAGCGCGAACTGCCAGGGCGCGCGCGCCTCGGCGCCGCGGCTGCCGTCGAGGATCAGTTGCCCGCCGCCCGAAGTGATGGCGCCGCGCACGATGATGCCGGTCGGCACCGCGGCGATGGCGAGCGCGCCGTTGCTCAATTCGAGCCCCAGCTCCGGCAGTTCGGCGGCGAAGCCGGTGATCGCGAAGGCGCCGCTCCATTGCGGCCGCGCCAGACCGCGACCGCGGAACTGCATGTCGCCGCTGAGATCGCCGCGCGGCGACGCGAACTGCGAGGTGAAGGCCTCGACGGCGTCGAAGCGATGCACCTTGAGGCTGAGCGTGCCCTCGTACTGCCAATCGCCATCGACGAAGGCCAGGCTGCCCTGCGATTCGGCACGCCCTTCGGGACGCAAGGTCGCGGCGGCGGTCCAGCGCCCGGCATCGCCCTCGGTGCTCAGGTCCAGCGCGAAGTCGCGCCAACCGAGGTCGAGGTCGGGCCGATCGTCGACGAGCAGGCCACCCTCGGCGCTGTCGCGGCGGGCCTTCAACGAACGCAGCCGGCCCTCGACCTGGTCCAGATCGGCGCTGCCGGACAGGCGCGCCGCGGTCGTGAACGGTGCCTCCGGCGCCAGCAGTTCGGACAGCGGTCCGAGGTCGAGCGCGACGGCCTCGGCCCCCAGTTCGGTGCGTGCCTCGTCGTGGTCGAGCTGCAGGCAGAGCCGCCCGCCGGCCGCGGCGGCGAGGCAGGTCCGGGCCAGGCCGAGGCGGCCGTCGTGCCAGGACAGGCTGGCGGCTTCGCCGAGTGCGGCACGCAGCTCCGGCGTCAGCAGGTCGAGTTCGACCAGGCGACCGCGCCAGACGCGCTGCGGACTCAATCCGCCCTGGGCGGCGAGCTGCAGTTGTCGCGGTCCCGACTGCACCTCGAGGTCGATGCGATGGGCCGCGCGCGAGCCGTCGACGCCGAGCTGCACGCGCTCGAAGCGGCGCGCGCCGAACACCAGGCCGCGCAGCGTCGCCTGCATCGCCACCGGCGCGGCCGCATCGCTGCCCGCACGCCCCTGCAACTCGGCCTGCGCGATCGCGAAGTCCGGCGTCGTCACGGCGTCGAGGCGCGCCTGCAGCGCCAGGTCGCGGTCGAGGCTCGCGCTCGCCTGCACGCGTCCCTGCCAGTCCGGCCACAGGTCGGCCAGATCCGGCGCATCGAGCTCGACCTGCAGCGGCGCCGTGGCATCGTCGCGACGCAGGCGCAAGGTCGAGGCGCCCGAACTCAGGACCGCATCGGCATGGTCGAGCACGCCCGCGACGACGGCCGCCGCACCCTGTCCTTGCACGCGGCGTCCGCGCAACTCGCCTTGCAGGCGTTCGATGCGCAGTTCGCCGTCGAGCCCGGTGTCGGCGTAACGGCCGGTCCAGACCAGGTCGGCATCGAGGCTGCCCGGCCAGTCCGGCGCCAACAGGGCCGGATCGAACTGCTGCAGGCGCAGTTGCAACGGCGCGGTGTCCGCCGTGGTCGTGAGCACGCCGTCGATCTGCAGCACGCTGCGCGCCGATTGCAGCTGCAAGGCTTCGGCGCGCCAGGCCGCGCCGTCCTGCACGATGCGTCCGCTCGCCTGCGCGGTCGGCCAGCCCTCGCGTTGCAGGCGCAGGGCGGGCGTCAGCACGAGCGCTTCGCGGCGGCCGGACAGCGACACCGCGCCGGACACCGCCAAGGCCGGTGCCGCGTCGGCCGCGAACGCCAGATCGTCGGTGCGCAGGTCCAGCGCCAGCGCCGCCGCCGCGTCGTAGGGCAGCCGTCCCCGAACCTGCACGCGCCCCTGCGGCACGGCGAAGTCCAGGCTCGAATCCACGATCTCTGCGGCATCGTCGCCGAGGCGTGCGGCGCCGTCGATGGCGGCGATGCGCAGCGCACCGAACGCCGCCTCGCCCTGCACGCGCAGGTCGCCGCCGCGGGTCTGCAGGCGCAGCGAGGCCGAGGCCGGCGTGTCCGCCAGGGTCTGCTGCGGCACTTCGACATGGGCCTGCCACTCGTCGATGTCGCGCACGTCCGACAGCGCCACCACCGCGAGCAAGGGCGCCTGCACGGCCAAGGTCAGGCCGGTGCGGCCGCGCTCGGTGCGCGCTTCCAGCCCGCCGGCATAACGCTGGCCGTCCAGCACCAGGTCGACCGCCAGCCGCGCCGAATGCACCGGCAGATCGCGGCGCAGATCCAGGGCCAGGGTGCCGTCGACGCGGCCTTCCGGCGCGACGACGCGCAGGGCGTCGACCGCGACCGCAGCGGCGCGCATGACGACGCGCGCCTCGATCCGATCGGCGCGCCAGCGCGATTCGCCCTGCGCGACTTCCAACCCGTCGACACGCAGCACCTCGATGCGCAGGTCGGGCAGGTCGGGCGGCGCATCGTCGCCGGGCTTCGGCGCCGGGTCGCGCTCGACGCGCACGCCCGAGACCTGCAGGCTGCGCAGGCGCAGCGCGCCCACGACCAGCGGCGCCAGCGCCAGGTCGGCGCGGGCCTCGCGCACCTCGACGCGCAGGTCCGGCAAGTCCACCTGCACGCCGCGCGCGACCACGCCGGACCAGACGCTGCCCTGCAGTTCGGCGACGCGCACGCTGCCGTC
>CALMWD010000350.1 GCA_937873105.1 uncultured Rhodanobacteraceae bacterium | reverse complement strand
CGCTGGGGATTAAGCCCAGGGCGGCGCGGGGCAGGATCTCGCGGAGACGTGCGCGGTCCTCCATCGCGGCCTGCTGGCCGACTTCCGGGTTGGCGCCGGCGCCAAGGCCCTTGGTGACGTTGCCGCCGAGCTGGACCGTGGTCTTGGCCGGGCAGTTGCGGAGCGCCTGCGCGTCGGTATTGGCGCAGACGAACTCCACGCCCTCGACGCCGGCATTGACCATGTGCGCGACCGCGTTGCCGCCGCCGCCGCCGACGCCGATGACCTTGATCACGGCATTCGGTGCTGGTGTTTCGACGAATTCGAACATTTTCCCTACCTCCAGTTGCTGCTTCTTTAGTTGTGACCGGATCGCCGTCCGGCTCCGTTTCCGCGTCTCGCGGAATGCCTGCACCGTCGCGCGAGGCGCGACGGCATTCATCCTCAGAACTCGCCCGACACCCACTTGCGCAAGCGCCCCCACAAGGAACCCACGGCCTCGCCGGCCGGGCTCTGCGCCGCGCGCAGCGACGGATGTTTGCTGCCCGCGAGCAGCAGGCCGACGCCGGTGGCGTGCACCGGGTTGTTGATCACATCGCCGAGACCCGACACGTACTGCGGCACGCCCACGCGCACCGGCATGTGGAACAGCTCCTCGGCCAGATCGACGATGCCTTCCATCTTCGAGCCGCCGCCGGTCAGCACGATCCCGGCCGCGACCAGTTCCTCGAGGCCGGCGCGGCGCAGCTCCGCCTGCACCATCTCGAAGATCTCCTCGTAGCGCTTCTGTACGACGTCGGCGAGCAGCTGGCGCTGCAGGCGGCGCGGCGCGCGGTCGCCGACCATCGCCACCTCGATCGTTTCCTCCGGACGCGCCAGCTGCGCCAGCGCACAGGCGTACTTGACCTTGATCTCCTCGGCGAACGGCGTCGGCGTACGGAACGCGAACGCGATGTCGTTCGTGACCTGGTCGCCGGCGATGCCGAGCGAGGCGGTGTGGCGCATCGCGCCCTGGGTGTAGACCGCGATGTCGGTGGTGCCGGCGCCGATGTCGACCAGGCAGACGCCGAGGTCGCGCTCGTCCTGGGTCAGCACCGCTTGCGCCGAGGCCAGCTGCGACGGGATCAGATCGTCGACCTTGAGTCCGCCCCGCGATACGCACTTGCTGATGTTCTGAGCCGCCGACTGGGCGCCGGTGATGACGTGCACGCGCGCTTCCAGGCGCACGCCGATCATGCCGACCGGATGGCGAATGCCTTCCTGCTCGTCGAGCACGTACTCCTGCGCCTGCACGTGCAGGATGCGCTGGTCGGCGGGAATCGCGACCGCGCGCGCGGCGTCGAGCACGCGTTCGACGTCGTCGTCCATCACCTCCTGGTTGCGGATCGCGACCACGCCCTGCGAGTTCAGCGAGCGGATGTGGCTGCCGGCGATCGACGCGAACACCGAGCGGATCTCGCAACCGGCCATCAGCTCGGCTTCCTCGATCGCGCGCTGGATCGCTTGAACCGTCGACTCGATGTCGACGACGACGCCGCGCTTCAAGCCCTTCGAGGCCGCGGTGCCGATGCCGATCACCTCGACGCCCTCGCCCGGCGCGTATTCGCCGACGATGGCCGAGACCTTGGCCGTGCCGATGTCGAGGCCGACCAGCAGCGCCTTGTCAGACTTGCGGTTCATGCGCGTTCTCCGTGGGCTGTTCCGGCGGCTGCGGCGCCACTGCGTTGGGATCGGGGGCGGCGTGCCAGACCACCGAAAAGCCGTTCGCGTAGCGCAGGTCGGCGCGCGCGATGCGTCCGCGCTCCGCCTCGGGCAGGCGCTGCATGGCCGCGACGAATCGGCCAAGCCGCTCGCCCGTCTGTTCTCGCCCGAGCACGAATTCGGCACCGTCGACGCCGACCACCGACCAGGCGCCGCGCGGATCCATGCGTGTTGCACGGACGTCGAACCCGATTTGGGCCAGCCGCTCGCGGGCCTGACGATGCTGTTGCCAGACCTCGCCGGCGCGCGCGTCGGGACCGTCCAGCCGCGGCAGGTCGTCGGGCACGCGCCCAAGGTCGGCAGCGAACACGTCGCCGCGGTGACTGAGCAGGCGGTCGTCGCCCCAGAAGGCGATCGCGACGCGCTCCTCGACGCGCACGTCGATGCGGTCCGGCCAATGCTTGCGCACCTCGGCACGTTCGACCCAGGGCAGCGACTCGACCGCGGCCTGCAGCGCATCCAGATCGACCGCGAAAAAGCCCTCGCGCACGCGCGGCGCCACCGCGGCGCGCACGGCGGCCTCGTCGACCTGGACGAACCGGCCCTGGACCACGAGCTTGCGGATCGGCCAGCGCTCATCGGCCAGCCAGCCGTTCAAGACCGCGACGATCGGCGTCGCGACCAGCGCGAGCGCGATCATCCAGGCGGCGATGCGGGCGATGCGCGGATTCACGCCTGGCCCTCCGCGAACGAGGTTTCGAGAATGCGCCAGCACAAGGTCGGATAGTCGATGCCGACCTGCGCCGCGGCCTTCGGCACCAGCGAGCGTTCGGTCATGCCCGGGGCCGTGTTCACTTCGAGCAGGAAGGGGCGACCGTCGCGATCGCGCATGAAGTCGATGCGCCCCCAGCCGGAACAGCCGACGGCGTCGAACGCGACCAATGCGAGCCGTTGCATCTCCGCTTCCGACGCGCCGTCGGCGCCCGGGCAGATGTATTGCGTGTCGCCGGTGACGTACTTCGCCGCGTAGTCGTAGAAGCCCTTGGCCGGAACGATGCGGATCGAAGGCAGCACCTGACGGCCGAGAATGCTGACGGTGAGTTCGTCGCCTTCGATGAACTGCTCGACCAGGATGTCGCCGTCGTGTTGGCGCGCGGCCTCGATGCCGGCTTCGAGTTCGGCCAGCGTGAACGCACGCGCGATGCCGACCGTCGAACCCTCGTGCGAAGGCTTGACGATCAGCGGCAAGCCGAGCTCCTCGACGATCGACTGCGCCGAGCGCGGATGCAGCGCATCGATGACCGCGTACTTCGCGGTCGGCAGGCCCAGCGTCTGCCACACTTGCTTGGTGCGGATCTTGTCCATGCCGAGCGCCGAGCCGAGCACGCCGGACCCGGTGTAGGGCACGCCGAGCGCTTCCAGCGCGCCCTGCAGCACGCCGTCTTCGCCGCCGCGACCGTGCAGGATGTTGAACACGCGGGCGTAATGGCCGGCGCGCAGCGCGTCGAGCAGGGCCGGAATGCCGTCGACCGGATGCGCGTCGACGCCTTTCGAGCGCAGCGCGTTCAGCACGCCGGCGCCGGAACGCAGCGACACCTCGCGTTCGGCGGAGTTCCCGCCCATCACGACAGCGACGCGTCCGAATGCGCGGGGATCGGTGATCTTCATGCCTTGCCTTCCTTCAGATGTCCACGCGCGCCGATCTCCTGCGCGACCACGCCGATGTCGCCGGCCCCGGCCAGGAGGACGAAGTCGCCGTCGCGCGCCAGCGGCGCCAGCGCGCCGGGCAATTCGCGCGCGTTCTTCACCAGCACCGGATCGATGCGGCCGCGCGCACGCACGGCGCGCGCCAGCGCCTTGCCGTCGGCGCCGGCGATCGGCGCTTCGCCGGCCGGATAGACCTCGGTCAGGACCAGCACGTCGACGGTCGACAGCACTTCCGCGAAGTCGTCGAGCAGATCGCGCGTGCGTGTATAGCGATGAGGTTGGAACGCCATCACCAGTCGACGCTGCGGCCAGCCGCCGCGCGCCGCTTCGATGATCGCGGCCAGTTCGCGCGGGTGGTGGCCGTAGTCGTCGACCACCAGGGCCTTGCCGTCCGCCACGTCGAGTTCGCCATGCAGATGGAAGCGCCGCCCGACGCCGCGGAACTTCGCGAGCGCGCGCACGATGGCCTCGTCCTCGACGCCG
>CALMWD010000349.1 GCA_937873105.1 uncultured Rhodanobacteraceae bacterium | reverse complement strand
GCCAGAACGCCGAGGCAGCGCGGCGCGCGGCGCTGTCGCCGCTCGAACGCCTGCGCGAGGACCATGCCGCGTTCAGCCCGACGACACCGCTCTGGGTCTTCGTCGCCGGCCTGCCCGATCCGATCGATGCCGACGTCCGCGACTTCGTCATCGCGCGGGCGCTGCAGGTGCCGGACCTTGATGCCGATCTGGCCGGGACCTTGGCCAGCGATCATCCGCGCTATCGCCATGGCGCGTCGGAATGGGTCCGATATGTCCCGGAGGCCGCATTGCAGCCCGCGTGGGCCGACGCCGTGGCGGCATCGATGCGCGTCAGCGCGAGGCAGATCGGCGAACGATCGGACTGGCTGAGGCCGGACGCCTTCGCGAACCCGGATCCGCTGGCGCATCTGGCCAGCCTGGTGGCGGCGGCGGCACGGTTCCCGCAGCACGCCGAGTTGCAGAAGGCGCAATCCGAACTGCGCGCGACCCTGGCCGCCCTGCCGGCGAGCGCGTCCCGCGAACGCGCGCTTGCGGCGGTGCCGGCGCCCTGAAGCGTGGCGTCAGCGCGAACTGCCCGCGCGTTTCTGCGCTGCCACCTTCTTCGCTGCCACCTTCTTCGCTGCCACCTTCTTCGCTGCCACCTTCTTCGCTGCGACCTTCTTCGCCGCGGCGGCCTTGCGCTCGGCCATCATCGCCTGGATCTCGGCGCGCGACTTCGGCCGGTAGGCGGCGCGCGCCGCCTCGTATTCGGCGACGAAGCGGTCGACCGTCATGCGCCGGAACGATTCGGCGATCACGTCGAGCGCGAGGTCGTCGAGCTTCCGGAAACGGATGCAGCCCTTGCCCATGTCCAGCTTCTTGCCGGTCTTCGCCCAGGCGCTGCGGAACCAGTCCGCCTCGGCCTCCGCCGCGGCGCTGGGCCCGCCCATCGACGGCGGGCAGAGGTACAGCGACAGGTAGTGCTTCTGCGACGCCAATCCGGCAAAGGGCAGCGGCTGCTTGGGATTGCAGTGGTAGCCGGCCGGATAACGCGAATGCGGCACCGCCCAGCCGATCATGCCGTAGCCGACGCCTTCGCTGAATCCGGGGTCGATGTTCGCGCGGATCAGCTCGCGCAGCGCGCTCAGCACGGCGCGACGGTCCTCCGGCAACTCGGCCAGGTATTGCGCGACCGTCGTTGCTTTCGACTGCATGGCGGGCCTCCGTCGGGTGCGTGGCGGCGAGCATAACGCGGCGCTGGACAGGGCGGGCACGGCGGCCGAGACTGCGGCCATGCACATCGACTTGCAGGCCACTGCGCAGCTCGCCGCCACGCCGGACGCGGCGTTCGCGCTCGCCGTCGACGCCGAGCGTTTCCCTTCGCTGTTCCGCGGCTTCGGGCCGATCCCGGCGCTGCGCCGCATCACCCTGCACGGACCGCTGGCGGTGGGCGTCACGCGCGATGTCGAAGGCGCGGACGGCGCGCGGATGCTGGAGACCGTCACCGCGCTCGAACCCGGTCGGCGTCATGCCTACACCCTGGGCCGCCTGCGTCCGCCGCTGTCCTGGCTGGTGCGCGTCGGCCACGCCGACTGGACCTTCGTGGCGCACGACGGCGGCACCGCCGTGACCTGGCGTTACCGCTTCGAACTCACCTCGCCCCTGGCCTGGCCGATCGCGGCGCCGCTGCTGCGCGTGTTCATGCAGGGCGCGATGCGGCGCTGTCTGCACGCGATGGCGCCAGCACGCGGCTGACCGCCTCGCCCCAGCCGCGATACAAGACCTCGCGTTCGGCGGCGGGCATCTGCACCTCGAAGCGGCGTTCGCGGCGCCAGTGGCTGGCGATGCGGTCGAGCGAGTCGTACCAGCCGATGCCGAGCCCGGCCATGTAGGCGGCGCCGAGCGCCGTGGTCTCGATGACCTCGGGGCGATCCACCGGCACGCCGAGCAGGTCGGCCAGCGATTGTGCGAACCACTGGTTCGCGGCCATGCCGCCGTCGATGCGCAAGGTGCAGGCGCCGTTCGCGCCGTCGCGCTGCATCGCTTCGAGCAGGTCGCGGGTCTGGAAACACACCGATTGCAGCCCGGCGGTCACGATCTCGGCGATGCCGGTGTCGCGGGTCAGGCCGAGGATGGCGCCGCGCGCGTGCGGGTCCCAGTGCGGCGCGCCCAGGCCGGTGAAGGCCGGCACCAGGTAGACGCCGTGGTTGCCGCGCGCACCGCGCGCGATCGCCTCGGTCTGCGCCGCTGAATCGATCAGCCGGAGTCCGTCGCGCAGCCACTGGATGGCCGCGCCGGCGACGAAGATGCTGCCTTCGACCGCATAGGTGGTCGCGCCGTCGATGCGGTAGGCGACCGTGCTCAGCAGGCGGTTGCGCGACTGCACGCATTCGCTGCCGGTATTCATGACCAGGAAGCAGCCGGTGCCATACGTGCTCTTGATCATGCCCGGCGCGAAGCAGGCCTGGCCGACCAGGGCCGCCTGCTGGTCGCCGAGCACGCCGCGGATCGGCCACGCGGCGCCGAACAGGGTCGCATCGACGCGACCGTAGTCGCCGTTCGAATCGCGCACCTCGGGCAACAGTGCGGGCGGCACATCGAACAGGGCGCACAGGTCTTCGTCCCAGCGCTGCGCCTGCAGGTCGAACAGCAGGGTGCGCGAGGCATTCGTGGCATCGGTCGCGAAGCTGCGGCCGCCGCCGAGCTTCCAGAGCAGCCAGCTGTCGATGGTGCCGGCGCAGAGTTCGCCGCGTTCCGCACGCGCCCGTGCGCCGGGCACGGCGTCGAGCAGCCAGGCGATCTTGGTCGCCGAGAAATACGGATCGAGCAGCAGGCCGGTCTGCGCCGCGACGCGGTCTTCGTGGCCGGCGGCGCGCAGGCGTTCACACACGTCGGCGGTGCGGCGGTCCTGCCAGACGATGGCGCGATGCAGCGGCCGGCCGCTGGCACGTTCCCACAACACCGTGGTCTCGCGCTGGTTGGCGAGACCGAGCGCGGCGATGCGCGTCGCGTCGATCGCGGCTTCCGCCAGCACGCGCCGGACCACGGCGCAGGTCGTCGCCCAGATCTCCTCGGCGTCCTGCTCGACCCAGCCCGGCTGCGGGAAATGCTGGGTGAACTCCTGCTGCGCGGTCGCGACATTGCGCCCCGCGACATCGAAGACGATGGCGCGGATGCTGGTGGTGCCGGCGTCGATCGCGAGCAGGAATTCGGACATCGGGGGTACTCCGGAGCGTCCGGCGATTCTAGGGAATCACGTCGCGGGACGGAGCCCGCTCCCACAACAGCGGCCAATGATCAGGTGGTGAGGGCTTTTGTGGGAG
>CALMWD010000348.1 GCA_937873105.1 uncultured Rhodanobacteraceae bacterium | reverse complement strand
GAGATCGCGGCCTGGGATGCGCGCGTGCGCGCCTACGTGCTGGCCCGCGACGCGATTCGCGCCGATGGCCGCCTCGACGCGGCCGCGCGCGACCGCGCGATCGCGACCCTGCAGGCGCGCAGCTTCGACGCCGCCGAGCGGCGCCGCATCGCCTCGCTGGAGGCGATCGGGCAGCTGCGACTCCCCTAGAATCCGGCGATGGACGAATTCGCCTACTCGCTCGTCACCGAATCCTTCAACGTCGTCGACGGCCAGAGTTTCGCCGGATTGGCCGGCGCGATGGCGGCCCTGCGCGCCATCGCCGCACGCGGCGACGCGGAGATCCTGGTCACCGACGCCATCGGCGATGGCCGCGTGCAGGCGCTGGCGGCGGAGGCCGACGTGCCGGTGCGGGTGATCGACGCCGCCGGGCTCGACTACGACGCGCAGAAGAACCGCGCCGCCGAAGCCGCCCGCGGGCATTACCTGGCCTTCCTCGACGGCGACTGCCGCCCGCTGCACGACGACTGGCTGGAGCGGCTGACGGCGCCGTTGCGCGACGGCACGGCCGACGCGGTCGGCGGGCTGACCCTGTACGACGACTCCAGTCCGGGCGGCATCGCCGCGACGGTCATGGATTTCGGCTACGTCTGGGACCAACCGGACGGTCGTCTCGGTTGCTACACCTCCAACAACGTCGCCTTCCTGCGCAGCCTGCGTTGCGAACTGCCGGTCGCGGAGGACAGCGGCCTGCGCTGCAACTGCTATGCGCACGCACAGGCGCTGTTGCGCGACGGCCGTCGCCTGCGCTTCGCGGCCGATGCGGTGGTCCTGCACGAACCGCCCGACGTCGCCAAGGAACGGTATCGCCGCGGCTGGGACCTGGTCGCCGCATGCTGGTCGAACCCGCTCCAGATCGAAACCGCGCAGCTGCATCCGACCGAGGCCGCCTTCCACTGGCGGCTGCGGCGCCTGCAGCACCTCGATGCGGTCCGCGTGCGCCTGGCACCGGCCGCGGTCGGCATCGACGACGGCAACCGCGGGGCCGTGCTCGGCGAGATCGCTCGCCTGCGCCGGATGGAGGCCGTCGGCCTGCGCGACGCGCTGCTCGCGGGCGAAGCCGACGGCCGCAATGCCGCGGCGCGTGCGGCATTCGCGCACTGGCAGGCGGCGCGCCGGAGCGCCGGTGCGACCTGAAGCGGACGCATCGGTCGCCGACCGGCGGTCGACCTAGAACGGCCAGGCCTCGAGGTCGACATTGCCGCCGCTGAGCAGCACCCCGACCCGCTGGCCGCGGAAACGCTCGCGCTGGGCGCAGAGCACGGCATAGGTGATGGCCGAACTCGGCTCGACGACGAGCTTCAGGCGTTCCCACAGGCGCCGCATCGCGGCGCGGACGGCCTCGTCGTCGACGGTCAGCACCTCGACCCGATGCGTGGCCAGGGCGACGCGGTTGATCTCGCCGAGGGTGGCGAGCAGGCCGTCGCAGATCGAGCGCGGCTGCGCCACCGGCACCACGTGCCCGGCCGCGAGCGAACGCTGCGCGTCGTCCGCGCCCGCGGGTTCGGCGCCGATCAGGACCGTGTGCGGCGAACGTGCGCGCAGCACGATGGCGCAGCCCGACATCAGCCCGCCGCCGCCGACCGGCGCGACGAAGGCGTCGAGGCCGTTGACCTGGTCGAGCAGCTCCAGTGCGGTCGTGCCCTGCCCGGCCATCACCGCCGGATCGGCATAGGGGTGCACGAGCTGCGCGCCGGTCTCGCGCTGGATCGCCGCACACGCCGACTCGCGCGCGGCCAGCGTCGGCGCGCAGCGATGCACGGTGGCGCCGGCCTCGACGATGTTGCGCAGCTTCTGCGCGTTCGCCCGCTCCGGCACCACCACGTGCGCGGGAATGCCGCGCAACGCGGCCGCGGCGGCGAGCGCGGCGCCGTGGTTGCCGGACGAATGCGTGACCACGCCGCGCGCGGCGGCGGCGGCGTCGAGCGCGAACACGGCATTGCAGGCGCCGCGGAACTTGAAGGCGCCGACGCGCTGCAGGTTCTCGCACTTGAAGTGCAGGCGCGCGCCGATCTCGGCGTCGAGCGCTTCGTCGCGCAGCACCGGCGTCAGGCGCGCATGCGCCGAGATGCGGCTGCGCGCGGCTTCGACGTCGGCGAGGGTGGGCAATCGGTCGTGCATGCGGGCGCCATCCGGGGTCGCGCCATCTTATCGAAGCGCGACGGCCAGCTGATAAAGTGGCGCTTCCGCCAACGGAGGGCGCATGCTCGACACCGAAGCCTTGCACGAGACCCCGGAGGGCATCGCGCTCGGCCTGCGCGCCGCCGGCGCCGCGCCGCGCGCCCTGGCCTGGCTGATCGACCTCGGCATCCGCGTCGGCGTGTTCATGGCCCTGGCGATACCGATCTCGCTGCTCGGCGAAGCCGGACAGGGCCTGCTGCTGATCCTGATGTTCGCGCTGATGTGGGCCTATCCGATCGCGTTCGAGCTGTTCATGGACGGCCAGACGCCGGGCAAGCGCGTGCTCGGCTTGCGCGTGGTGCATGCGAACGGCACGCCGGTGGGGTTCACCGCGTCCCTGGTGCGCAACCTGCTGCGCACCGTCGACGCCCTGCCGGTCGGTTATGCGTTCGGCTTCGCCAGTTGCGTGATCGACGCGAAAGCGCGCCGCCTCGGCGACCTCGTCGCCGGCACCCTGGTCGTGCATGCCGACCGCCAGCGCCACGACCAGGCCATCCCGTCCGTGCCCGGCTACGTGCCGGTCCTGACCCTGCCGGCCGAGGAACAGGCGGTGGTCGTCGCCTTCGCCGAACGCGCCGGGCAGCTGACCGAGTCGCGCCAGGTCGAACTCGCCGACCTGCTGCCGACGCTGACCCAGACGCGCGGCGCGCAGGCGGTGCAGCGCCTGCTCGGCTACGCCAACCACATCGTCGGACGCTGATGCGCCAGGACCAGTTCGTCGCCCGTCACGACGCCGACTGGCAGGCCTTGTCGGCCTGGCTGGATGCGGCCGGGCGCCGCCCGCGCGCGGCCGCGGCCGATGCGCCCTGCGACGACGCCGAGATTCCGCGCCGCTATCGCCGGCTGTGCCAGCAGCTGGCGCTGGCGCGCCGGCGCGGCTACAGCCCGATGCTGATCTAGCGCCTGGCGCAACTGGCCGAGCGCACGCACACGCTGATGTACCGCCCGCCGAACCCGCGCTGGTGGCGGGCGATCGCCTTCATCGCCTCCGAATTCCCGGCCGAAGTGCGCGCGCAATGGGGCTGGATGCTGGCCTCGGCCCTGCTGCTGTTCGGGCCGATGCTGGCGATGATCGCCGCGGTGCTGTGGCAGCCGGAACTCGCGCACGGCGTGTTCGACGTCGAACAGCTGGCGCAGATGGAGCACATGTACGACCCGGCCAACACCGACCGTCTCGGCCGCGACAGCGGCACCGACCTGATGATGTTCGGCCACTACATCATGAACAACATCAGCATCGGCTTCCGCAGCTTCGCCAGCGGCCTGCTGGTCGGCATCGGCTCGGTGCTGGTGCTGGTCAGCAATGGCGTGATGATCGGCACCGTCGCCGGCCATCTCACCGGCATCGGCTACGGCGGGCCGTTCTGGCGCTTCGTGGTCGGTCATTCGGCGCCGGAACTGCTGGCCATCGTGATCTCGGGCGGCGCCGGCATGCGTCTCGGCTTTGCCTTGATCGCGCCGGGACAGCTGAGCCGCGTCGCCGCCCTGCTCGCGGCCGGGCGCATCGGCGCGCGACTCGTGCTCGGCGTCTTCGTGATGCTGCTGGCGGCAGCCTTCATCGAGGCGTTCTGGTCCTCGATCGCGGCCCTGCCCGACCTCGTGAAGTTCGGCAGCGGCGCGGCGATCTGGCTGCTCGTGCTCGGCTGGCTGGGCTTCGGCGGGCGAGGACGCGTGCATGCGCGTTGACGGCCTGCAGGTTGCGCTGCGCAGCCGCAGCCCGTGGGAGGCGGCCGACCTCGGCGTCGCGCTGGCGCGCCGGCACTACGGGCGCATCCAGCGCGCGTTCTGGGCCTTCGGCCTGCCGCTGTTCGCGCTGCTCAATGCGCTGGCCTATGCCATCGACCAGGTCTGGCTCGCCGGCCTGCTGCTGTGGTGGCTCAAGCCCTGGTTCGACCA
>CALMWD010000347.1 GCA_937873105.1 uncultured Rhodanobacteraceae bacterium | reverse complement strand
GCACCCGTACAGCGGCGAGACGACGCCGAAATACACCGACTTCCAGGATGACGGCAAGTACTCGTGGCTCAAGGCGCCGACCTTCTACGGCAAGCCGATGCAGGTCGGACCGCTGGCCCGGGTGCTCGGCATGCTGGCGGCCGGCCACGAGCCGACCAAGCAATACGCGACGACGGCGCTCGATCTGGTTTCCAGCCTGGCCGGCGCCAAGGTCGGGCTCGACGCCATGCACTCCACCATCGGCCGCCATGCCGCGCGCGCCATCGGCTGCGCGGTGCAGTGCGACGAACTGGCGAAGCAATGGGATCTGCTGATCGCCAACATGGCCAAGGGTGATCTCAAGACTTTCAACCATCCCGCGTTCCCGAAAGGCGAGCAGCGTGGCATGGGCTTCCACGAAGCCCCGCGCGGCGTGCTGTCGCACTGGGTGGTCATCGACTCCGGCAAGATCAGGAACTACCAGTGCGTCGTCCCGACGACGTGGAACGCGGCGCCGCGCAACGAGAACAATTCGCCCGGCGCCTACGAGGCCTGCCTGGTCGACAATCCGGTGGCCGATCCCGAGAAACCGCTGGAGGTGCTGCGCACCGTTCATTCCTTCGATCCCTGCCTGGCCTGCGCCGTCCATGTCGTCGACCAGGAGAACCGTCCGGTGGTCACCGTTTCGGCTGTTTGATCTGGCGCAATTCATTCCATCCCGGGAGGCGCGACACTGATCGCGCCTTCTTTCTGGTGACGACCATGCGCATCGTGGTTCTCGGCCTCGGCAACATCCTGCTCTCCGACGAAGGGGTCGGCGTGCGCGTGGTCGAGGCGCTGGCCGCGGGTTGGCAGGCGCCTGATGAAGTCGAGTTTGTCGATGGCGGAACCTGCGCGATGGAAATGCTCGAGCAACTCGAAGACCTCGATGCCCTGATCGTCGTCGACTGTGTGCGCGGCAACCGGGCTCCGGCAACGCCCGTCGTGCTCAAGGGCGCCGAGGTGCCCGTCTTCTTCAGGACCAAGCTGTCGCCGCATCAGGTTGGCCTTTCCGACGTCCTGGCGAGTCTCGAATTCACCGGCCGCGCGCCGAAGGAGACCGTGATCATCGGTATCGAGCCGGCAGCGCTGGCGCTTGGCATGGAGCTGAGCCCCGCCGTCGCGGCGCGGTTGCCCGAGCTGCTGGCGCTGACCGTCGCCGAGTTGCGCGCGCGTGGCCTAACGATGGTGGAGCGCGCGTGATGTGCCTGGCGATCCCGATGCAGGTGGTGGCCGTCGAGGGTGACGGGGATGTCGCCTGGGTCGAACGCGCCGGCCGCCGCCAACTGGTCAACATGATGCTCATCGGCCCACAACCGCCCGGCGCCTGGGTGCTGACTTCGCTCGGACTGGCCAGGGAAGTCGTCGAGCCGGGGCAACTGGCGCTGATCGAGGAAGCGCTCGCCGCTCTGGCCGCGTCGCTGGAAGGCGATGACGACCCGAGTCGCGATTTCAGCGACCTTCAGCCGAAGTGAGCGACCGCATCCGCCAGCCTGCCCTGACGCCGCCGCCGATCCGTCCGGCGCAGCCGAGGGAAGCGGAGCCGGGCGCCTGGCTCGAGGCCCACTACCGTCACCTGTGGGTGACGCGCATGCGCGACATGCCCTTCGTCAATCCGGCGCTGAGCGTCGAGGCGATCGGCTTCCGGCGTCACGACGGCGACTGGCTGGGCGTGATGATCACCCCGTGGTTCCTGAACCT
>CALMWD010000346.1 GCA_937873105.1 uncultured Rhodanobacteraceae bacterium | reverse complement strand
CGCTGGATGAATGTCCGCCGCGAGCGCCTGATCGCGCGCGGCGACCTGGTCGAGGACGCGCAGGGCGTGGCGCGCCCGCGCCTCGGCTTCGCCTTCCGCGCCTTGCGCGCCTTCTGGTCGCGACCGAAGTGGCCGGCGAACGCCGAGCCGATTCCGCCGGCGCGCCTGGTGCAGATCGCCCTGGCGAGCACGCGCATCCGCGAACGCGCGCCGACCGCGGGCATGCAACTGCTGCTGTTCGCGTTCAGCGTGCTGTTGTTCATGGCGGTCGGCGCCGTGGTGTTCGGGCTGCAGTTCGCGTGGATCCTGCTGGTCGTCATCGCCATCCACGAAGCCGGGCACTACCTCGCGATGCGCGCCTTCGGCTATCGCAACGTGCAGATGCTGGCCCTGCCGCTGGTCGGCGGCGTCACCGTCGGGCACGAGGCGCATCCGCGCGCCACGCATCGCGCCTGGATGTCGCTGATGGGGCCGCTGCCCGGCATCGTGATCGGCTGGGTCCTGCTGGTCGCGGCCCTGGCCCTGCGCGACGAAGGCTGGATGCTGCAGGCGGCCTGGGTCTTCCTTGCCATCAACTATCTCAACGTGGTGCCGGTGCCGCCGCTCGACGGCGGCCACATCGTGCAGGCGATGCTGCCGGCGCGCTGGTACGGGCTGCGCATCGCCTTCCTGGTCCTGGCTTGCCTGGCCGGCGCGGCAGCGTCGCTGGCGTTCGGGCTGATCGGGTTGGCCCTGATCGTGCTGCTGCAGCTCGCACAGGCGGGGCCGCTGCTGCAGAACCGGCGCGCGATCCGCCATCTGCTGGCGCAGGGCGGCGTGCCGCCCGATGCCTTGCCGGCGCGCAAGCTGAGGCTGGCCATCGACGCGCTCGAGGCCGTACTGGGCCCGACGCCGCGGGCGCAGGCGCGCATCGGGCAGGCCGAGGACATCGTGCGCAGCCTCGACGTGGTGCCGATGTCGCCGCTGTCGCGGGTGCTGACCGGCGCCACCTATGCGGCCCTGCTGGCGGTGCCGCTGGCGGCGCTCGTCGCCTTCGTCGGATGGGGCCTGGGCGCGGACGTCGATGCCGCGCGCGTGCAGGCGCAGGCATCGGCCGAGGCGGCCTTCATGCAGCGGGCCGCAGCGATGACGGAGGCGCAACTCCGCGCCGACCTGGACGATGCCGGACACGAGGCCGCCGCGCCGGACGTCGATCTGCGTGCGCGGTGGGTGGCGCAACAGATGTCGGCGCAACAGGCCGCCGCGTTCAACGCGCGTCGGCGCCAGGCGATGGCCGAACTCGCGCAGGCCGAGGTGCCGAACCTCATCGCGCGCTTCGAGCGCCCGGCCTGGTGGCTGCGCTGGTTCTTCCAGGTCCCGGACTGGCCGGCGCCCGCGACCGCGGACGCCCTGGCCGAGGCGGAGCGACGCCTCGATCGCGCCCTGCCCGAGGACTTGCGCGCGTTCTACCTGCACCATGACGGATTTCCGATCCTGCAGCTCGGCGCGGTGTCCGAACTCGCGCCGGTGGTGCCGCCGCAGGACGCCGGGACGGCGGAAGCGCTGCTGGAAATGCCCTTCGCCCTGGTCGATGCCGAGGGCGGCGACGGCGTCGACCTGCGTCTTCTGGCCGAGCACCTGCACGACTGCCATCGCCTGAGCCCGCGGATCGATCCGGCATGGGCGGCGCATCTGCCCTGGCCGGCCCTGCTCTGGTGCCCGCGGCTCGAATCCGCCGGCGCCGCCATCGTCAGCACCAGCACCCATCGCGCCTATCGCGATTTCGCGTCGTACCTGCGCGAACGGGCCGCGGAACAGGTCGCCTGGCGCGACTGAAACAACGAGGGCGCCCGAAGGCGCCCTCGCAGATGCGTCCGTGACGCGTCGGGATCAGTGGCCGCGGCGCAGGCTGGTCGCGGCGATCGCGGCCATCAGCAAGGCCAGCACGGCCAGCATGCGCGGATCCAGGGCCGGGACCGGGACCGACGGGCTCAACGCGGCCGCCACCGTGGTCGCGGCGATGGCCGTGTTGTTCTGACCGTCCGGATCGCTGGTCACCGCCGAAGAGTCGAGATCGGCGGTCAGCACCGTGCCCGGCAGCACCGACATCGGCACGTTGGCGACGATGGTGAACTGGGCGCTGCCGACGCCCATCTTCGCGGCGCCCTGCGGCGCGGTCACCACGCCGTCGTTGCAACTGACGCTGCCGTTGGCGCCAACCGCGGGCGTCGTGCAGTTCCACATGCCCGGCTGGGTCAGCGAGACGAAGGTCGTGCCGGCAGGCAGGTCCAGCGTGAAGCCGGCGCCGTCGGCATTGCTCGGGCCGGCATTGGTCAGGGTCACGACGTAGGTGAGGTCCTGGCCCTGGACGACCGGATCGGGGCTGTCCGTGACCGCGATCGAGAGATCGGCCGACGCATCGTCGTTGACGATGGTGACCACGGTCGGCGCGGGCAGGGTGACGCCGGTCGGCGCGCGGCCCGGTGCGCCCACGAGATACTCGGTGACCTCGACCTTGAAGGTCTCGTTCGGCTCGACCGCGAGGTCGCCGATCGCTTCCGCGCCGTTGTAGACGACCGAGGTGTCGCCGGCAGGAATCGTCACGATGGCGCCCGACAACTGCACGTAATCGTTGTCGGCAAGGGTGGCGGTACCGTCGGCGGTGTCGACGGAGATCGTGGTGTCCTGATCCGCGGGATTGCTCAGCGTGTAGGTGATGGCGGCGGCGGCGTTGCCGGCATTGCCTTCAGTGACCGAGGCGGCGGCCGAGGCGCTCAGCACCGGGTAGCTGTCATCGTCGGTGATCGTGCCCACGCCTTGCGCATCGATCACGTTCGCGCCGGTGACGTTGCTGACGTTGACGAAGAACTGCTGGCCATTCGGTTCGTACTTGTCGTCGCCGTTGACGGTGACGTTGAAGGTGGCGGACTGCTGGCCCGTGGCGATGGTCTGGCCCGTCGCGCTGTTGGCCTGGAAGTCGCCGTCGGCCACGGTCGCGGTGTCGTCCGCGGTCGCGATGTCGAAGGTCACGTCCGCCGGCGCCGGCGCACTCAGGCTCACGGTGAACTGGAACGTCGTCGTGCCGCTGTTGGTCTCGGCCGCGGTCACGTCGTTGATGGAGAGGTCGGGCAGGGGCGCCGCGCCCTGCGGGGTGACCGAGAAGTCGTCGACGGAGAGACCATGGTCGGCCCCGGTCTGGTCGGGATCCGACCAGCGCAACATCACTTCCGTGCCGTTGGGGATGCTGAGTCCGGTGATCGAGAAGGCGATGGCCGTGCGATTGGCCGCAAGATTGCCATCGAGGGCCGCGGCGGTGCCGCCGGTGACAGGACTGGTGAAGTCGAGCGCGGTGACCGCTACCCCGGCGCTCTGGAACTCGGCCAGCGAGCCCGTCACGGTCGGGCTTCCGACGAGATACGAGAACGCAATGGTCTGCGCCGCTGCCGCGCTGTTGCGCCATTGCTCGCCGGTGTAAGCGACGTCGAGCTGAGTGATCGTCGTCCCCGTGTTGTTCTGCAGCCGCACGCCCCAGAACATGTTGCCGGCCGCGGCATTGCCGGACCCCACCGAACCTAGCGCGCGTTCGGCGTTGGTGCCCGTGCCGTAGCTGTAGAGATTGCCGGCATTGCTGGCGCCATTGTTGGCAACGATGGTGGTTCCGGTACCGGTACGGGCATGGAACCAGCCCGGGATCGTGCTGTTGTTGCTCCAGGTTGCCGATCCGCTGACTGGCAGGGCGTCGAAATTCTGCGTGTAGGGAACGGCAAGGCTCGTCAGCGACACTTGGGCTGTGGCCGTGCTCGCGATGGCGGCGAGCGACGTGAAGAGGCCGGCTCTCAAGATCGTGGTCGGGCGCATGGGTGGCCTGTTTCAGTTTCGAGGGGACGGGATTCTAACCGCATATCGTGACCGTTTCCCGCGCCGCTAGACTTGCCGGCCTGATCACGGGATTTCGCGATGGACACGAACAAGCGCGCGCTGGAAGCGGGCATCACCACCGATCTGCGCGACCGCCTGAGTTATGGCGGCTACCTGCAGCTCGACACCTTGCTGTCGGCGCAGAAGCCGTTGTCGGATCCGCCGCACCACGACGAGATGCTGTTCATCGTGCAGCATCACGTCGCCGAGTTGTGGATGAAGCTGATGATCCACGAGTTGCGCGCGGCCGCGGCCTGCCTCGCCATGGACAACCTCGACCCGGTGCAGAAGATCCTGTCGCGGGTGAAGTCGATCCAGAAGCAGCTGATCGAGATGTGGTCGGTGCTGGAGACGCTGACGCCGAGCGAGTACATGGAGTTCCGCCACGTGCTCGGTCCGGCCTCGGGTTTCCAGTCGTTGCAGTACCGCACCATCGAGTTCCTGCTCGGCAACAAGAACGCCGACCTGGTCAAGGTGTTCGCCTACGACGCCGACGCCGAACGCGGCCTGCGCGCGGTGCTGGAAGCGCCGAGCCTGTACGACGAATTCCTGCGCCACCTGGCGCGCCGCGGCCACGCGGTGCCGCGCTCGTGCAGCGAGCGCGACTGGTCCGAGCCGTACCAGCGCCACCCGGACCTGGTGGCCGTGTTCAAGCGCATCTACGAGGACACCGACACGCACTGGGAGGCCTACCACCTGTGCGAGCTGCTGGTCGACGTCGAGGTGCAGTTCCAGAACTGGCGCTTCCGCCACATGAAGACGGTCGAACGCGTGATCGGCTACAAGCGCGGCACCGGCGGCTCGTCCGGCGTCGGTTTCCTGAAGAAGGCCCTGGACCTGACCTTCTTCCCGGAGCTGTTCGAGGTGCGGACCGTGCTCGGCACCTGAGCCGGCCGGTTTCGTGAAGACGGCGTCGATGCCGTCTTTGCTAGCGTCGGACGTCGTTTCCAGAGACGTGCACGATGAATCCAGAATCCGCCGCGGCCGCGCCGCGCAGCTTCGTCTTCCGCCTGCTCGACCTCGTCGAGCGCGTCGGCAACCGCCTGCCCGATCCCGCCATCCTGTTCCTGCTGCTGATGGGCGTGGTCGCGTTGTGTTCGGCCTTCCTGTCCGGCTTCGCCTACGCCGAACTCGACCCGCGCAGCGGCCAGCCGATCGTCGTGCACAACCTGTTGTCCGGACCGGCCCTGACCGCCTTCACGGCGGGCATGGTCAACACCTTCGTGACCTTCCACCCCTTGGGCGTGGTCCTGGTGGCCATGCTCGGCCTCGGCGTCGCCGAACACACCGGCTTCATCTCGGCCCTGTTGCGGCGCATGCTCAGCATCACGCCGCGCGCGCTCCTGACGCCCGCGCTCGTGGCCGTCGGCATCTTCAGCCATGTCGCGGTCGACGCCGGCTACGTGCTCGTCATTCCGCTCGGTGCGGTGATCTTCTATGCCGCCGGACGCCATCCGCTGAGCGTCACGG
>CALMWD010000345.1 GCA_937873105.1 uncultured Rhodanobacteraceae bacterium | reverse complement strand
GTCAGCAGCGCGTGCATGACGTAGAGCAGCGGGGCGACGAACATGAAGGCGAACTCGATCGGCTCGGTGATGCCGGTGAAGAACGACGCGAAGCCCGCGGCGATCATCAGCGACGCGACTCGCGCCTTGTTTTCCGGCTTGGCCGCGTGGTAGATCGCGAGGCATGCGCCCGGCAGACCGAACATCATGATCGGGAAGAAGCCGGCCTGGTACATACCGGTGACGCCGAGCACGGCCTTGCCTTCGGCCAGCGTCTTGGCGCCGCCGAGGAAGTTCGGGATGTCGTTGATGCCGGCCACGTCGAACCAGAACACGCTGTTCAGCGCGTGATGCAGGCCGACCGGGATCAGCAGGCGGTTGAAGAAACCGTAGATGCCGGCGCCGACCGAGCCGAGGCTGACGATCGATTCACCGAAATGCACCAGACCGCCGTAGATGACCGGCCAGATCGCCATCAGCGCGAACGAGACGAAGATCATCACGACCGAGGTGATGATCGGCACCAGACGGCGGCCGGAGAAGAAGGCCAGCGCCTTGTTCAGCTCGACGCCGCTGAAGCGGTTGTAGAGCTCCGCCGCGATGACGCCGCAGAGGATGCCGACGAACTGGTTCTCGATCTTCTTGAATGCCGCCGGAACCTGCTCGAGCGGAATCGACTGGATCTGCGCGACGACATTCGGCTTCAACAGCGTCGTCACCACCAGATAACCGACCAGACCGGCCAATGCAGCCGCACCGTCCTTGTCCTTCGACATCCCGTACGCGACCCCGATGGCGAACAGCACCGCCATCTTGTCGATCAGCGCCGCCCCCGCCTGGATCAGGAATGCGGCGAGCGCGCTCTCGGCGCCCCAGCCGTTCGGGTCGATCCAGTAGCCGACGCCCATCATGATCGCTGCCGCCGGCAGCACCGCCACCGGGACCATCAAGGCCCGGCCGATTCGTTGCAGATACCCTAGAACACTCACTTTGATTCCCTCCTCAATGAATTATCGAAACAAACACTCTTGCGCCTTTGCGGTGCAATGCGCTTCGCTTATTGCACCCTACAAACCTTGGTAGGGCGCAATAACCAACGGGCATTGCGCCGCTTTCACCCACAGACCCCGCCCAGCCACGGCCACGCCTCCTTCACGTGCGCCCGCACCGCGTCGGCCGACGTCAGTTGCAACGCCGCCTGCGCGGCTGCGCGACACTCGCCCACATTCAAGCGGCGGACCACCGCCTTGATCTCCGGGATCACCGCCGGACTGACGGAAAGTTCGGTCACGCCGAGACCGATCAAGAGCGGCACGGCGACGGGATCGGAGGCCATGGCGCCGCACACGCCGAGCCACTTGCCGTGGCTCGCGGCACCCTGCGCGGCCTGCGCCAGAAGGCGAAGGACGGCCGGATGCAGGCCGTCGACGCGCGCGGCCAATGCCGGATTGGTGCGGTCCATACAGAGCGCGTACTGCGTGAGGTCGTTGGTGCCGACCGAGAAGAAATCGGCTTCCTGCGCCAGCTGGTCGGCGAGGATGGCAGCGGACGGCGTCTCGATCATCACGCCGAGTTCGACGCGCCCGGCGATGCCCATCTCGCGCGCCAGGCGGTCGAGTACGGCGCGCGTCGCGGCGATCTCGGCGACGTCGACCACCATCGGCAGCATGATCTTGACCGCGCTGAGCGGCTGAACGGCGAGGATCGCGCGCAGCTGTTCGACGAGCAGGGCTTGCCGCGCCAGGCACAGGCGGATGCCGCGCAGGCCGAGCGCCGGGTTTTCTTCCTCGGGCATCGGGATGTAGGGGAGCGACTTGTCGGCGCCGACGTCGAGCGTGCGGATGATCGCGCTCCGACCGTCGAGACCGTCGATCACCGCCTGATACGCGGCGCGTTGCTCGGCTTCATTCGGCGCCGTCTCGCGCTGGAGGAACAGGAGTTCGGTGCGCAGCAGGCCGACCGACTCGGCGCCGAGCTTGACGGCCTCCGCCGCGTCGGCC